>DAOTYL010000020.1:0-10125 GCA_034434955.1 Anaerolineae bacterium
GGTGACCATCCCCCCTGCCCGTGAGGCGCTGCCTCTCTATGGGTTGCTGGCTGCCGCACGCCTGAAAGCATGGTTTGAGTCGCTGCCCGAACCCGATGCGGATGCCGATCCCGCTGCCAACCCCCGCGCCGACTTCGAATCTCTGCTCCAGAAGCAGCCCTTTGATGCGCTGGAGTTCTACCTGCCTTGGATGACCGACGAGGCGATCAGCCTGTTGGACTACCTGCCTCCCCACGCGCTGGTGCTGATAGACGACTGGGAAGAGTTGGCAGATACGGTAGCCGATCTGGAGGCCCAGGCCCTCAGCCTGCGCGAGGTGCGCGTGCAGTCCGGCAGCATCCCCCCTGATATGCCTCTCCCTTATGTGACGTGGAGCCAGATTGACGACAATCTGGCCCAAGCCGAAGTGCTGGAGATGGGGGGCGCAAGCCGCCTGCTTTCGGATCAAGCTGCTGAAGGGGGTCGGGTGGGCGATCTCTTTTCGCCCGGCCCACGCTATGCCGGTGAGATTAGGTATTTCCTCGACCATCTGGCCGACCTTACCCGCACGGGGCGCGAGCGGCTGATCGTCGTCTCGCGGCAGGCCGAGCGTCTGGCCGATCTCTGGCGCGAGCGTGCCCCCGCCGCGCCGCCCGTGCTGGTCGAGGCACTGACCGATCCCCCTACCCCAGGCTGGTTAGCCTTCGTGCACGGTGCGCTGGCCGAAGGCTGGCTGCTGCGCCACAACGACCTCCACACTCACCTGTTCACCGATACCGAGATCTTCGGCTGGAAGCGCCCCGAGCCGCGCCGCCGTCCGGAGCGACGCGCCATTGCACCGGAAGATTTCTTCGCCGACCTCGCCCCCGGGGATTACGTGGTGCACGCCGAATACGGCATTGGGCGCTTTCAGGGGCTGGAGAAGCGCACCCTAGACGGCATCGAGCGCGAGTTCCTCGTCCTGCACTACGCAGGCGGCGATGTGCTGTACGTGCCTGTCCATCAGGCGGACCGCCTGACGCGCTACGTCGGCGTGGATGACGAGCCACCTGACCTCTCGCGGCTGGGCACGGCGGAATGGTCGCGCATCAAGGAGCGCACACGGCAGGCCGTTGAGGAAGTAGCCCGCGATCTGCTGGAACTCTACGCCATGCGTGAAGCGGTCACCGGCCACGCCTTCAGCCCCGACACCCCCTGGCAGCGTGAGCTGGAGGCCTCTTTCCCCTACGTGGAGACATCCGATCAGCTCCGCGCCCTCGCCGAGGTCAAGGCCGATATGGAGAAGCCGCGCCCCATGGATCGCCTCATCTGCGGGGATGTGGGCTACGGCAAAACTGAGGTGGCCCTGCGGGCTGCCTTCAAGGCCGTCATGGATGGCAAACAGGTCGCCATGCTGGTCCCGACTACAGTGCTGGCCCAACAGCACTACGAGACGTTCACCCAGCGCCTTGCACCGTTCCCTGTGCGCGTGGAGATGCTCTCGCGTTTCCGCTCACCCGCCGAACAAGAAGCGATCCTCGCTGGGCTGGCGGCAGGCACAGTGGATATTGTGATCGGCACGCACCGTCTGTTGAGCAGCGATGTGCGCTTCAAAGACCTGGGGCTGCTGATCATCGATGAAGAACAGCGCTTCGGTGTGACGCACAAAGAGCAACTCAAGCGTATGCGGGTAGAGGTGGACGTGCTGACGCTGACGGCCACGCCCATCCCGCGCACGCTTTACATGGGCCTTAGCGGTGTGCGCGACATCAGCATGATTGAGACGGCGCCGGAGGAGCGCCTGCCCGTGCGCACTTACGTCGGTAGACGCGATGAGAACCTCATCCGGCAGGCTATCCTGCGCGAACTGGATCGCGGCGGGCAGGTCTTTTTCGTCCACAACCGCGTGGAAACGATCTACTCGGAGAAACAGCGCCTTGAGCGCCTAGTGCCGGAGGCTACTTTTGCCGTGGCGCATGGTCAGATGCCCGAGGCACAGCTGGAGGCCGTCATGCAACGCTTTGCCTCCGGCAAGGTAGATGTGCTGGTCTGCACCAGCATCATCGAAGCCGGCCTGGACATCCCCAATGCCAACACGCTCATCGTAGACCGCGCCGACCGCTTCGGGCTGGCGCAGTTGTATCAGCTGCGCGGGCGCGTGGGGCGCAGCGCCACCCGCGCTTTCGCCTACTTCTTCCATCCGCCGCTCTCCAAGCTCACACCAGAAGCGCGTGCCCGCCTACAGACCATCGCTGAGCAAACCGAGCTTGGCTCCGGCTTCCAGATCGCCATGCGCGATCTGGAGATCAGGGGGGCAGGGGAGCTTCTCGGTGTGCGGCAGAGCGGCCACATCTCAGCGGTGGGCTTCCACCTTTACACCCGTATGTTGGCACAAGCCGTCAGGCGCTTGCGCGATCAGCGTGAGGGGGCTGCCGCAGCGGATGCCATTCCCCAGGAGGCCCCCATCCCCCGCGAGACGGTGGCCATCGACCTGCCGCTGCCCGCCTATATCCCCACCGACTACGTGCCCAGCATGGCGCTGCGTCTTCAGCTCTACCGACGCATGGCCGAACTGCGCCACGAAGCCGCCATAGAAGACCTGCGCACCGAACTTCAGGACCGCTTTGGCCCACTGCCGCCCCCAGTAGAGAACCTGCTCTATCAACTGCGCATCAAGCTGCTTGCGCTGAAGGCCAATGTAGAAACGATCGCCGCCGAGGGGGGGCAAATTGCCATCCGCCTTGACGATCTGGAGCACGCTGACCGTCCCACACTCCAACGGCGGCTGGGGTACGATGTGCGCGTCAGCCGCACCGCGATCTGGCTCCCCTGCGATGACGGCTGGCAATCGGCGCTGGCCGATGTGCTGAAGCGGCTCACCGCCGCCCGGCCGAGTATGGCAGCAGGCTAATCGCTACCCCCAGCGATTGCGCCACTTCGCCACCGCTGGTACAATCCCTCCAGTCGGGGTGAACCAAGATAGTGCCCAGCACTATCGCTCAGCCCTTCAGGAGGGCGAGGTGGATGAGCCAGTACTCGTGCTGAACGCCAACTACGAGCCACTTAATATCTGCACGACCAAGCGGGCCGTCGGCCTGATGATGACCGGCAAAGCCGAGATGTTGGTCAACGGGCGCGGTGAGATCCGCACGGCCACCTCGTCTTTCCCTCGTCCCTCCATTGTGCGGCTGTCTCATATGGTGCACCGCCCGCATCCGCATGTGAAGCTCTCCAAGCGCGAGGTCTTCCGGCGCGATAACTACACCTGCCAATACTGCGGCAAGCGCACCCTCCACCTGACCATTGACCACGTGATCCCGCGCCACCGCGGCGGGCAGCACTCGTGGAAGAATCTGGTGGCGGCCTGCCCCGCTTGCAATCGCCGCAAAGGCGGGCGCACACCGCAGGAAGCCAACATGTCCCTCATCCGCCCCCCGCGTGAGCCGGTGGCCACCGCAGAGTACTTATTCGGCCATTTTCTGGAAACACACAGCGAATGGGCGGAATACATCAGGGGTTGGTAGGCTTCCTCATAGGCAAAGAACAAGGGGAGGTCGGATGGCCTCCCCTTGCATTTTGCGACTATCAAGTTGTCGGGATGCAGCCCTCTACTTACTCAATCTCCGGCTCCAGCAATCCATAGTTGTTGTCACGGCGGCGATAGAGTACGTTGACCATATTGGTCTCAGCATTCACAAAGACGAAGAAGTCATGGCCGAGCAGCTCCATCTGCTCAATGGCCTCTTCCTCGTGCATGGGCACCACCGAAAAGCGTTTGCGCCGAATCACACGGCCGGTCTTCAAGTCCTCTTCCTCGATCTCCACAGCCGTCTCATATCCAGCAAACTCCTCCTCGGCCACCTCGTTGCGCCGCCGACGCTTGCCTTTGTAGCGCTCGATCTGGCGGTACATCTTGTCCACCACGGCGTCAATCGCAGCATAGATGTCGGTGGTGCGCTCCTCCGCGCGTAGGATCGTGCCACGCGTGTTGCGCAAGGTGATCTGTGCTACCTGACGAACACCCATGCGGTTGGCTTTCTCTTCCGCCAGGTCCACCTGTATGTGCATGATGTTCGGCATGTAGCGATCAAGCCGCTCCACCTTTTGCTCCACGTAGGAGCGCAGACGCGGTGTGATCTCGATATTGCGCCCATGTATAGTGATCTCCATCCCTCACTCCTTTCGGCTTCAGGGGAGACAGCGTTCCCCTCACTCTTACGCTCATCATGCCGTCCGGCCGCTCGCTCATGGCGAGTCGCTCCCCCTAAGGCGTCCGGGCCAACGTCACGCCATAAACGGCATGCGCTCCCGCTTCCAGCAGCGCGGAGGCGCATGCACTTAGCGTCGCACCAGTCGTACAGACATCGTCCACTACTGCAACAGTGCGCCCCTGAACTGCTTCTCGCCGAGCAGCGAACGCTCCCTGTACGTTGGCCAGCCGTGTGGCATAGTCCGACGTTACCTGCGTCGGCGCAGCCTGTAGGCGCTCCAGCACTTCCGGGCTGGCCATCGGCAGATGCCACCGTTTAGCCAGACCCCGCATCAGTAGCTCAGCATGATTATACCCACGTTGGGCCAACCGATCCCGATGCAGCGGCACAGCGCACAGCAATTCTGCTCCCTGCGGCGGCGAGGGGATAACGCCCACCAGGGCCTGCGCTAGCGGGTCGGCCAGCGCCCTGCGCCGCCGATACTTCAGGGCGTGGATGGCCTCGCGCACCGCTCCTTCATAGCGGAAGGCACTCACCACCTGCGTAAAGGCGGGCGGAGTCTGCGCACAGCGCTGGCAGAGACCCGCTCTCTCTAGCGGCGTGCTACATTGCGAGCACACGGCGCGGCCAAGCCGCGTGAAGGAATGCAGACAGTCGGGGCATAGCTCAAATCCGGCGCGGTGACAGATGGCGCAACGAGGTGGGAAGAGCAGATCAAGGATAGCTTGCACGAGGCGCCGGGCCGAGCTGGCGATGTCTTGGCTCACAGCGCTGGGGAGCGGCATGTGGCCCGCCTCCGACAGCACAGCCTGTTCGGGCGGCAGGGAGCGCCGCCCTGCTTCCTCACCCCCCGAAAAGGGTCTTGTAAAGCTGGATGGCCGCTGGGGCCAACAGCACCAGCCAGATAGACGGGAAAATAAACAACACCGTTGGGATGGTCATCTTTACCGGCGCCTGCTGCGCTTTCTCCTGCGCCCGCTGGCGGCGCTTGATGCGCATCTGCGCCGCCTGAATGTTCAGCACTTTGGAGATGCTGACACCTAACTGGTCAGCCTGAATGATCGCGCTAACAAAAGTGGTTACATCCGGCACGTCCATGCTATCGGCCATGCTGCGCAATGCCTCGCGGCGCGATTTGCCCAGCTGAATCTCCTGCACCACGCGGCCAAAAGCCAGTGCCAGCTGATTATCCCACTTCTCGTAAACCTTCTGCATGGCCTGATCGAAGCCCAGCCCCGCGCTGACGCAGATAGACATGAGATCCAACGCATCGGGCAGCGCTCTCAAGATCTCCTCCTGACGGCGCTTGATCTTGCTGGCCAGCCACATCTGCGGCAGCATAAAGCCGATCACTGCCCCGCCAACCAAGCCGAGGATGATGAAGAGCGGCTTCTGGTGCGAGAGGTTGAACACGATCACCATGATCAAGCCGAGGGCGAACATCGCGGCGAAGCGCAACAGCCAAAACAGCGAGGGCGTCAGGCCGGGCGGGGAGCCAGCCAACTCCAGCTGCCGATGGGTTTTCTCCAGTGCCTCCTGCGGCGTGAACTGCATGGTGAACTGCGCAAACCGCTGCGCCATAGGCAGCAGCACGCGCTCGGTGAACGGCACAGACATCTCGATCTGTTCAAGGTTGGTCGTGACCTGCGCCTCGCCGACATATTGGGCTAGCCGCTCCTCAAGTGGGTCGTAATCGGAGCTAATGCGAAAGCCCACGATCAGCAGCGCTGCCACCGCCGCCACAATGAGCAGGAAAATCACCACCAGAGGAAGGATACTCATCTTTTCGCCCCTTCCTAAAGCGCTCTCTCACCTAACGGCCGAATGCTCACACCTCGATATCCATGATGCGGTTGATGATGGCAATGCCGATGGCCATCATGATCAAGCCCAGCGCAATGATGGGCCAACCGCAGGGGATCGGCAGGCCAGGGATGTACGCCCCGCCCCGCTCCGGGCCAAAGAATAGCTGGCTCATGTACTTGGGACGAATGAGCATAAGCAGGACGGAGATGAAGATAGGCATCAGGCCGACTACAAACCCTGTGGCACGGCCCGATGCTGTCAATGTGCGGATTTCGCCCTTGATGCGCACGCGCTCGCGGATCGTCTCGCTGATGGCTTCTAGAATCTCCGCGAGGTTGCCGCCTACCTCGTGATGGATTTGGACTGCCGTGAAGACAAAGTCAAGGTCTTCGCTGCCCACCCGTGAGAGCATGTTGTTAAAAGCCACTTCAAGCGGCACACCGATCGATATCTCGGCCACCACACGCTTGAACTCCGTGCCTGCAGGCGGAGGCGCCTCGCGGGAGACGGCCTCGATAGCCTGATCGACGCTGTAGCCGGCCCGCAGCGAGTTGACCCACAAGTTCAGGATATCGGCCAGCTGATTGTTGAAATCCCTCAGGCGCTGGTTACGGCGTATGGAGACGTAGATGCGGGGGAGGAACAACCCTGCGATGAAGCCCAGCCCACCTCCCAGCGGACCGCGCAGGGCCAGCCCCAAGGCGCCCAGCCCGAAGGCCAGCACAACGTGCAGCAGCAGATACTCGCTGACGGTCAGCTTGAGGTCGGCGCGGCGCAGCTGCGCTCGGATGGAGCCGGCCAACCCCCGTCGGGCCAGCAGGTTGTCCAACTGCTCAGCCATCTGCTCGCGCAGCGTGCGGGCACTGAGCTGCGCAGGCTGCGCCCCTGCGTCAGCTGGACCGGGCCGCCACCCGCTCTCCAGGTAGCTTTCCAGCTGCTCGAGACGTTCCTTGGTCGGATCTCTGCCAAAAAGGCCCATAGGTACCGCCCTCCGTCTGCCCTACTTTAGGCGTGCCAACCTCACCGCGAAGCGCTCACCGCCGCCCAATACCGAAGACCGCCGGCGGCAACTGGATGCCTGCATCAATGATGCGCTCCATATTCTTGGGACGCAGGCCGGTGGGACGGATACGCCCGACAATGCGCTGGCCGTCCATGCCCGTCTGCTCAAAGACGAAGATGTCGGACATGGTTACCACCTCGCCCTCCATCCCTTGGATTTCGGTGACGCGCGTGAGCTTACGCGAGCCATCGCGCAGGCGGTCCCCATGTACGATCAGGTTGATGGCCGAGGCAATCTGCTCCCGGATGGCACGCACCGGCAGGTCCATCCCCGCCATAAGGCACATAGTCTCAAGGCGGGAGATGCAGTCACGTGGGCTGTTGGCGTGCAGCGTGCCCATCGACCC
Organism: Anaerolineae bacterium; assembly: GCA_034434955.1. Taxonomy (GTDB): domain Bacteria; phylum Chloroflexota; class Anaerolineae; order Aggregatilineales; family UBA3940; genus DAOTYL01. Next base: position 7,385 of record DAOTYL010000020.1, read on the forward strand.
GTCGTGGCCGGTGTTCATGGCCTGCACCAAGTCCAGTGCCTCACCGCCGCGCACCTCGCCGACCACGATACGGTCGGGGCGCATACGCAGCGAGTTGATCACCAGATCGCGGATCGTGATCTCGCCCTTGCCCTCAATGTTGGGCGGACGGCTCTCCAAGCGCACCACATGCTCCTGCCGCAGTTGCAACTCGGCGGCGTTCTCAATGGTCACGATGCGCTCGTTGGCCGGAATGAAGCCGGAGAGGATATTGAGCAGTGTCGTTTTACCGGAGCTTGTACCGCCGGAGACGATGATGTTGAACTGCGCTATCACGCAGGCGCGTAGGAACTCCATCATCTCCACCGTCGCGGAGCCGAAATCGATCAGATTTTGCACCGTGAGCGGCACTTTGGAGAACTTACGGATGGTCAGCGCCGAGCCATCAATGGCGATGGGGGGGATCACGGCGTTGACGCGCGATCCATCCGGCAAGCGGGCATCCACCATAGGCGAGGACTCATCAATGCGGCGTCCCAGTGGCGAGACGATGCGGTCAATGATGCGCCGCAAGTGCTCCTCGCTCTCGAAGTGCACCGGCACTGCCTCGATCAACCCCTGCCGCTCAACGTACACCTTCTCATGCCCAACGGTCATGATCTCGGTGATCTCCGGATCGTCCAGCAGCGGCTCTAGCGGCCCATAGCCCAGCAGCTCGGCCACGATCTGCTCATGCAGGCGGCGACGCTCGTTGCGGGCCAGCACAATGTTCTCTTCCATGAGGATTTGGTTGAACAACTCATCAATACGCGCCCGCAGGTCTTCCGAGCGTGCCATGTCAAACGTCTCGCCCGGCCCCAGGTCCTCCAGCAGGCGGCGCTGCACACGTTCTCTGATGTCCGCCCCGCTGACCTGCCCCACCATACCGTGTACAGCCTCGCGCCGTTGGCGCATCTGCGCTGCCATATCAGGGCGTGGTGGGACAGCCTGAGACCCCATCCCCGGCTGCTCCGGCTGACCGGCTTGACTCCGTTCGATACGCTTTAGCAAGGACACTTCTCACCGCTCCTCTCTTCAGATGCTCCTATCCTCCGCGCAAGGCCCTGAACAGGCCACCCCGTCGCTGCTGTGAGCCACCCAAGCGCTCCGCCTCGGCTACCTCGAAGCTCTGGCGCACCACCCCCGCCAGCTCCACGAGCGGACGGGCGGCTACACTGCGCCGCGGATCGAGGGAAACCAGTGGGATGCTGCGGTTGAGCGCCTCGTTGGCATTGGGGTCAAACGGGATCACGTGCGCTACGCGGCACTTAAGAAAGTTGCCGATCTGCTCGGTCGTGATGCGGTTGTTGCGCTCGAGCTGGTTCACCACCAGAATGACCTGCTCCAGCGAGTAGTTGTTGACCTTCAGCTCATTGAGCATTAGGCGCGTGTCTTTCAGGGCCGGCAATGTGGCCATAGTGACGACGAGATACCGATCGGCAGCCTGAATGGCGCCTGCCAGCATGTCATCAAAGCTAGTGGAGGTGTCTACGATGATGTAATCAAAGCGGGTCTTTAAGTAGTCGAACATGTTGCCTATCAGGGCAGGGGAAGGGAGCGTCACATCACCGGGGCTGGTTGGCGCGATCAGCAATTTTACCCCGCTCTCATGCGGCACCAGAATCGCATCGGCAGCGGCAGCATCCACCTCCTCCGGCGCTTCGGTCATACTCACCATGTTGAGCACGTTGTACTGCCCGCGCGTGTTGAGAAAAACAGCCACATCACCGAAGTACAGGTTGGCGTCAACGATCAGTACTTTCTTATCGGGGTTGAGACGCGCCATAGCCACGCCTAGGTTGACGGCGATAGTCGTCTTGCCCACGCCGCCTTTTGGCCCCAGCACGGTGATCACATGTCCCGCCGCTTGAGGCCGCCCACGCTCGTAGTAACCGGGGGCCATCGGAGCCTGCGCAACGGGTGCAGCAGGCTGCACCAGTGTAGTGGGAATCTTGCTGTAGGCGCGGCGGATGGCCTCCGCCAGATCGTCGGCGCTCACCGGCTTGGCGATGAAATCCACCGCCCCCGCACGGATGGCCTGACGCATATAGTTGGCGTCATCCTGAACAGTGACGATCACGATCTGGGTGCGCGGAGATTCGGCCTTAAGGCGCTGGGTAGCTGTCAGACCATCCATCACCGGCATGTTGATATCCATCAACACCACATCCGGGTTCAGCTCCCGCACCTTCTCAATGGCAACCTGCCCGTTCTCGGCGTAGTCCACGATCTCAATGTCGTCTTCGTATTCCAAAAGGCGGCGGGTGCCGTCACGTGTTTCGTCGTTATCGTCCACGATCAGCACCCGAATGCGATCGGCCATGTGCTCTCCTCACCCCGCCATCGTCTCAACTTGCATCCTGCGGGTCGGCATCCCCATCACGGTCATCTTGGGCAGAAGTATACCATCTTCCACCGAGCAAATAACGGCACCAGCCCATGATCAGTACCAAGGTCACACAACAGCAGAGATGCCGAGGATGCTCCCTTGTCCCTACTATACTCGCCCCACCCCAGGTGTCAAGCCGATCCACCATGCCAAAACGATTACAAAATGCTTGCGCTGCCGGCCCTACTTCATCCTAAACAGCGGAGCCTCACCTCGGTGAGGCTCCGCCGCTGCTGGTGTGACGGTTTGTTGGGGCGTGTAGGTGCTAGATCGCGTTGATGATGTTGCTGAACACATTGCCGATGGCGGGGCCAAGCAGAGCAAGGATGACGAT
>DAOTYL010000021.1:0-15111 GCA_034434955.1 Anaerolineae bacterium
CAGGAGCGCGTTTACGGTGCGATCGAGGGCCTTATCAACTCGCTGAATGATCCCTATACCTCCTTCGTCAGCCCAGAAGTCGCCCGCATTCTTGAAGAGGACAACTCCGGCACCTTCGAGGGCATCGGCGCCTTCGTGGAAGAGGCACCCGAAGGGGGCGTTTATATCATCCGTGTCTTTGAGGGCGGCCCCGCCGATAAGGCTGGCATCCGCGCCGGGGACATCATTATTGCGGCGGATGGTGTCGATCTGGTGGAAAAGAGCCTGCAGGAGGCTCTCCTCTTGATCCGCGGGCCGGCAGGCACAAGCGTTACGCTAACCATCGTGCGCGAGGGCGTGCCAGAACCGTTTGAGGTGAGCGTCAACCGTGCGCGGCTGGACATCCCGACGGTAGAAACGCGCATGTTGGAGGGCCACATCGGCTATGTGCTGCTCTACGACTTCAACGCACGCTCCAGTGAGCGTCTCCGAACGGCGGTACGCCAGCTGATGGATCAAGGCGCCGAGAAGCTGATCCTCGACCTACGCGGCAATCCGGGTGGGTTCCTTGATGAGGCGGTCTCTATCGCGGATCTCTTCCTGCCGGAAGGAACAGTGCTGATCCAGCGCGACGTGGATGGCCGCACCCGCGAGTACACCAGCCACAATGGCGATTTTGCCGAACGCATCCCGTTGGTGGTGTTGATCAACGAAGGCAGTGCGAGCGCTTCGGAGATTGTGGCTGCAGCGATACAGGACAACGAGCGTGGCACGTTGATCGGCCAGACCAGCTTCGGCAAAGGAGCGGTACAGTTGCAGTACACCCTTTCGGATGGCTCCTTACTGCGCGTGACATATGCAGCGTGGTTCACCCCCAACGATGAGAGCATCAACGGGCGCGGCGTCACACCCGACATCGCGGTCGAGATGCCCACAGAGCCTGCTGGAGCCGATCCCCAGCTTGAGCGGGCCGTGGAGTTCCTCCAGACCGGCCACTAAGGAGGCCTATGTCCGAGGATCACATCAAGGTTATCGCCACCAACCGCCGCGCACGCCACGAATACACCATCGAAGATGTGCTGGAAGCCGGCATGGTGCTCACAGGCACGGAGATCAAGTCCATCCGCGCCGGCCATGTGAGCATTCAGGAAGCCTATGTCATCCACCGCGATGGCGAGATGTGGGTCCTCAACATGCACATCGCCCCCTACGACCCCGCCCATCGGGCTAACCACGACCCACTGCGGCCGCGCAAATTGCTCATGCACCGCCACGAGATCGACCGTTGGTCGGCTGCAGCCCAGCAAAAAGGTTACACAATTATCCCCTTGCGCCTATATCTGCGCCGAGGACGTGCCAAACTGGAGATCGGGCTGGCGAAGGGCAAGAAGATTTACGATAAGCGACAGGCCATTGCTGAGCGCGACGCTGAGCGGCGCATCCGCCGCGCCCTCAAGGAACACCGAAAGGAGCGCCCATGACCTCCATCGATCTGGATACCATCCGCTGGCCGCAATCCATCCGAGGCATCAACAGCCTAGAGCCAGAGGTCAAACGGGCTATGTATCTGACGCTTGTTCCGGGCAATCTGCTGGAACGCTACGGCATCGATCCCAACGACCCCCAGCGCGTGATCATCAACTGCCCCTATGATACGCGCTCGGTGGAGATGATCATCTACCACCAAGTCGGCGCACAGGACCCCCTCCTTTACCTGCACATGGCCGATACGCTGAACAACCAAATTGTGTTACTGTTGCTGGTGGTCAACGACCCGGAGTCGCCGCGCTTCAACGTGGACGTTGACGAGAATGGCCTGCCCACGCGCTTCGGGACCTTGCGACGCAACATCCCTGAGGAGATCAGGGCTATGGAAGCGGGCCTATGCCCCGGACAAGTGCGGCGGGGACTGCGTATCTCGCGCCACGCCATCCCCACCTTTGAGGCCTTTATCTCGCGCACCGGGCACGACATGGTCATCATCGAGCCACTTACCTACAACAACGCCATCATCTATGAACGCTACGGGTTTGCCTATTTTCAAGGGCGTAGCCGCATGGAATGGATCAATCAGGTGCTCAGGCCGGGCGGAGCGCTTTTCGACCGCTTTGACGGCTCTACCCCCTTCCGCAAACCTGATGCTTGGCGCTCCATTCGCGGGCGCTCGTGGGCCATCCATGACGGCATTCTCGGTGAGCCGTTCGGCGACATTCGTATGTACAAGCGCGTGGGGCATCATGCTGGCATCAACACCTTCCCTGATGGGGTTTGGTAGCCCCCTACCCCGGAGAGAAGGCCAGGCGGTTGCTGGCCGTATGAGTGCCACGCTATAATCGCTCAGGGCCGTTCAGGCTAATTGCTGACGAGGGAGAAGATACCCTGATGATTGATGTGAACGATCTGCGACGCGGCGTGTGTTTCACGCTCGACGGCGAACTGTACAAAGTGCTCTCCTACAGCCATCACAAGCCGGGGCGCGGCAACGCGACCATCCGTGTGCAGGTGCGCAATCTGCGCAGCGGCGATACGCGCGAGATGACCTTCCAATCCGGGAACCGCGTGGAGGACATCCACCTCGAGACGCGCGTGGTGGAGTACCTCTATTCCGATGGTGAGTTCCTGCACTTCATGGACATTGAGACGTTCGCCCAACCTCAGATCCGCGTAGAGGTCTTCGGGAACGATGCTCTTTACTTGAAGGAGAACCTGCAGATTAAGCTCTCCTTCTACAATGACGAGGTCATCGACTACGAACTCCCCACTACCGTTGAACACGAAGTGGTGGAGGCCGAGGTGGCAGTGGCAGGGGACACGGCTACCGGCGTCACCAAACGGGTGACTACCGAGACGGGTTTGCAGGTCACAGTGCCCAGCTTTGTCAATGTGGGAGATATCATTCGCATCGACACCCGCACAGGCGAGTATGTCACCCGTGTGGAGACGCGGTAAGCGCTGCCTTCCTTTGGCTGGGTCGGCACGCTGAAGGGTGCTGTATCCTCCCCTCAAGCAGGACTTTTACTTCTTTTGCGAGACAGCGATGATCACACCGGCAGGCAAGGAGTGCCGTTACTACTACGAGGACTTCCACCGTGGGCGCAACCGTCAAGAGTGCCGCCTGATCGCCAAGCGCTCCGGTGGCCACGCTTGGCGGCCCAGCGATTGCGCCCATTGTCCGGTCCCCGGCATCCTATGGGCCAACGCCAGCCCCAATCTGCTGTTGCAGGCTGAGATCAAGCCGGGGCTACTGGGGTTGGGGCGACGTGTTGAGGTCACCGCCCATTGCCGTCGGCACGGCCAGATCATCACCGACCCTTACGTAGGATGTGCAGCGTGCGCTGCTGAAAACCCCAGTGCGTTTGACATTCTAACGGGTGCCAACAATCCATGATCAAAGCCGTTCTGCTAGACCTGGACGACACGCTCATCGCCACTAACACCTCGAACTTCTTTGCCCTCTACCTACGTGAGTTGGGGCAGTACGTTGTACAGCGCATACCGCAGCTCGCGCCGCCTGAGCAGTTCATTCAGCAGTTAATGAATTCCTATGGGCGCATCGCTGCCCAATACGATCCTACCCGCACGCTCTACGAACGGCTGATGGAGGATTTCTCGGGGGTCGTCGGCATGGAGCAGGACACGCTGGCTCCCGTGTTCGATGACTTCTATGCCCAATGCTACCCCCCATTGATGCGCCTCATCCGCCCTCGCCCCGAGACGACAGCCTTGCTCACATGCCTGGTCGATCACGGTTACCGGCTGGCGCTTGCCACCAACCCCGGCTTACCGCGCACAGCGATCGTGCAACGCTTGGCTGCCGGGGGGATCACAATAAGCCGCTTCCCGTTTGAACTGGTCACTTGCCTCGAGACGATGCACTTTGGCAAGCCGCACATCACCTATTATGCCGAGATTCTGGCGCGACTTGACCTACACCCCTGCGAGGCCATCATGGTGGGCGATGACTGGGAGAACGATATTGTCGGCGCAGTGGCAGTGGGCCTCCATACCTTCTGGATAACCGAAGATGGTAGCCCACCGCCGCATGACGGCCCTCTGCCGAGTGGTTCCGGTAGCTATGCCCAGTTCATACAGATGGTACAATGCGGTTGGCTGGACGCCATCGAGCCGCTTCCCTGCGAGACAGCAGGGTTAATCGCTCGGCTCGCCGCCTCGCCCGCTGCCATTGATGCCCTCTGCCGACCCTATGAGCCGCAGATATTGGAATGTAAGCCGCAGGAGGAGCGAGGATGGTCAGTGCGGGATGTTGTTTGCCATCTGCGCAACCACGAGCAACAGGATCGCCAGCGCCTGGACCGCGTGCTCAAAGAGGACAACCCCTTCCTCTCCGCCATCCGTGCCCACGATCCGGGAGCCGACTGCATCACGCTCTCTTTCCGAGATGCGCTTGCCGCCTTTGCTCATGAACGCGCCCAGACCCTTGCTTGGCTAGAGGATGTGCCCACCGCAGCATGGAAGCGCCCTGCCCGTGACGCCATCTTTGGGCCTACAACCTTTGAGGAAGTGGTGCGCTTCATGCTTGCGCACGACCGCACCCACTTGCATCAGATACGCGATACCCTTGCCCAAGCGTTGGCCCTCTGCGGGGATCGGCCTGAGGCGCACCGCACGGCGCTGATCTGATGGACACTCACCTCACACTGCGGCAAGGGGGAGTACCAAAGAGACCGACGTTCCTACGCCCGGCGTGCTCTCGATCTCCAGCCCGACCCCATGAGCATCCATAACTGCCTTGGCCAGTGCCAATCCGATGCCCATACCCGGGTAGCGGCGTGTGGTCCTGTCATCCCCTGCTTGGAGGGGTTCGAACAACCGCTCGCGAACCCGCGCCGGGATACCATCTCCTTCATCGCGCACCGTGATGACGACGCTGGCTCTGTGCGCCTCCGCTCGGATATAAACGGGCTTCCCGTTGCCGAACTTGGCTGCATTGTGGATCACATGGGCGATGGCCCGCACCATAAGCCGCGCATCAACCATCACCGGCGGCAGGTCCGCAGGGATGTCGGTCACAAACACGTCGCGCTCTTTGCGGCGCAGGTAGCGCACCTGCTCAATGGCGCTCACAAGCAAAGTGGTGACCGAAGCGGGGGCGAGCTTAAGGTCACCGGGGTCGCTGAGGGCCTCTACATCGTCCAAGCGATAGGCTAACACGCCTAAAGCCTCTTCCAACTCGCGGAACGAATCCTCCCGCTGATCGGGGCTGATGCCTTCTTGCCGGACGAGGCTCAACGCCAACGTGGCCTGATGCAACGGCGTGCGCAACTCGTGCGAGACGATGGCCAGCACGCGGCTTTTCACCTGACTCAGTTCGGCCAGCCGTTTGTTTGCCGCCAAAAGTTCCTGCGTGCGCTGCTCAACACGCCGCTCCAACTCGCGGCGTTGCTCCTCCACCTCGTCGTAAAGCTGTTTGGTGCGCAGCAACGAGCGGACACGCACCACTAGCTCAAAAGGGTCAATGGGCTTGCCGAGGAAATCGTCAGCCCCGGCCATCAAACCGCCCAACCGCCGATCGCGTTCGGCCCACCCTGTGACCAGAATCACAGGGGTCAGGCGCGTCTCTTCTGCTTGCTTGATGCGTCGGCAGACCTCAATGCCATCTACATCGGGAAGCACCACATCCAGCACAACGACATCCGGCCGCTCTGCACGCACCATCTCCAGTGCGCCGAAGCCACTGTAGGCCATGAGAATCTGATAGCCGTCCTTGGCGAGGTAGGCCGAGAACATCTTGACAATCTCAGGTTCGTCATCCACCACAAGGACCTTGCACTCAGCGGGTGGGCGTGTGGGCAAATCTAGCGTCATCTTAAGGCGAGCTTGCGCAGATGGCATCATGATGGCCTGCTCCTTGGCAGGCTCGCCTTGCAGTCTACCATGATGTTCGGACATACACAATGCAAAAATCCGGCGCTGTGGCTCATGGCAGATATCGCCTTTCTAGGTTACATTAAATAACAGGAACGGCAACCCGGCAACATCCGACGAAAGCAGCGACCAGTGGCAAGCATGAAGTCTAGCGCCATGATCCCAGAAAGCCAGATACTGTCCACCCACCGCTTTACCCAGCCCAACATCCGGCTGTGGCTGCCGCTGATCGTGCTGGCCGAACTGTTGATTTGCGGTTTGCTGACCTTCCCGCGCCCCCGTCCGCTCGAAGTAGTGGCTCTCTTGCTGGTGGTCTATGTGGCTATCAGCGCACTGGTCTCACTGGGAGAGATCACGGTGACGCATAAGGGGCTGGTGATCAAGCGGCTGCTGCTGCCGGAACGCTTTGTGCCTTGGGAGGCCATCGACCGCGTGGTAGTGTTTAGTAAGTCGCCCAGCTGTCGGGAAGCGCGCCTTGAAATCGCCAGCATCGGCCTCCGCGAGGGCCTCTCCCCCCTCAATCGTCTGCCTGGGTTAGCTTACGGCCAAGGGTTCCGACAAACCATCATGATCACGCCGGATGCCCTTGAGAACTACGATGAGCTGCTGGGCGCATTGATGAAACGCTGTCCGGTTATCTGGCAGATCCCCCGTCGGTAAGCGGGCCAACCCCGCCCCACCGGCAGAGCGATCCCCTAGAAAGGCAGCTCCATGCGCGACATCATCGTCGCGGTGGACATTGAAACAACCGGCCTCGATCCGCAATACGAGCGCATCATTGAGATCGGCGCGGTAAAGTTTCAGGGTGAGCAGGTGTTGGACGAATGGCACTCGCTGATTAACCCCGGCCGTCCGATCCCCGCCTACATCACGCAACTCACCGGCATTACTGATAGAGATGTGCAGAACGCCCCTTTCGCCCGTGAGGTGTTGCCCGCCCTGCGCCATTTTATCGAGAATGCCACCCTGCTGGGGCACAACATTCACTTTGACCTCGGCTTCCTGCGCCACGCCGGCCTCAGTCTGCCCAACCCGCTGATCGATACTTACTTGGTGGCCTCAGTCATGATGCCTACTACAGCACGCTACAGCCTGCTTGCCGTAGCGATGGAGTTGGGCATCTCGCCGCGCAGCGCCCACCGTGCACTAGATGACTCCTATATGGCGATGTCCGTTTTCCTTGCGCTGTGGCAGCGCGCACGGACGCTCCCGCTCAGCACCCTGCGCGAGATCGTGCGGCTTGGTCAGCAGATGCCCTGGGATGCCCACCTTTTCTTCGAGGGCCTCCTGCGTGAGCGTCTGCATGAGCGGGCCGAACCTGCACCAGAGGGCGCCCCCGAGCAGCAGGCAGAGACGGTCCTTCTCTTCGCCGACACTCCCCCACAGGCAGAAGGCGCTGAGTTGCGGGTGCGCCCAACAGTCACGCCGATTGATCCCGCTAAAGTGGCCGCTCTGATTGAGCCACATGGTCGGCTGGCAGAGTCCTTTGAGGGATACGAGTATCGCCCTCAGCAGGTGGAGATGCTGCGCCACGTGGCGCGCGCGCTTAACGAGGGCCAGCATATGCTGATCGAAGCGCCAACAGGCGTGGGCAAGTCGCTGGCATACTTGCTGCCCGCTGCCCATTTTGCCATCGCCAACAACACCCGTGTGGTGATCAGCACCAACACTATCAACCTGCAAGAACAGCTGATCTACAAAGACATCCCTCTGTTACAGGAACACCTCGGCCTTCCTCTGCGGGCGGCGGTACTCAAGGGGCGCAGCAACTACTTATGTCCCCGCCGTCTGGCCGCCCTACGCCGTCGTGGCCCCACTTCCAAAGAGGAAATGCATATGCTGGCCAAAGTTCTGGTATGGCTGACAACCAACCGGAGCGGCGATCGCGGCGATCTTTCCTTGCGCGGGCCAGCGGAAGCTGGCGTCTGGCAGCGGCTGAGCGCCGAGGATGAAGGTTGCACCCTCGAGCGCTGTGCTACGCAGATGGGCGGCGCTTGCCCTTTTTATCGGGCACGGCAGAAAGCCGAGGCGGCGCACTTGCTCATCGTTAACCATGCTTTATTGCTCTCGGACGTTGTCACCGAAGGGCATGTGCTGCCCGATTTCCGCTACCTGATCGTGGACGAGGCGCACCACCTAGAGGATGCGGTGACGAACAGCCTCAGTTTCCGCACCGATCCCGATGCCATCCTGCGACAGATGGCCGAACTGGGCAGCACACGGAGCGGGCTGTTAGGTGAGTTGCTGCGTCAGATGCGCAACAGCATCCCGCAGAACTACTACGATATGTTCGCCGACTATATTCAAGCGGTAGCTGACGCCTCCTCTCAGATGGCCCGTCATGTTGAGCGTTTCTTCGAGACACTGCGCCGTTTCCTTGAGGATCACACCCATATCACACGCAATACCTATGCGCAGCAGGTGCGTATCCTGCCTACACTGCGCGCACAGCCGGGCTGGTCGCAAGTTGAGGTGACATGGGACAACCTAAGCCAGTTCACCTCGACCATTGCCGAGGCAATGACCAAGATCGCACAAGCGTTGACCCAATTGCAGGACTACGAGATCGAGGGATATGATGACCTCCTCGCCGGTATCCTTGCCGCTGCCCGCCACCTGACGGAGCTCCATCTGCGGCTGAACGAGATCGTGCTTCAGCCTGCCCCCAACATGGTCTATTGGGTGGAGTTCCACCCCGACGGCATGCACATCTCCATCCACGCCGCTCCGCTGGATGTAGGGCCGCTGGTGCAGAAACACCTCTGGCACGCCAAAGATGCTGTGATCATGACCAGCGCCACGCTGCGGGCCGGCGGATCGTTCGACTTCATCCGCGAGCGGCTTGACGCCGATGGGGTTGAGGAGATCGCACTCGAGACACCCTTTGATTACAAGAACAACGCGCTGCTCTACATTGTAGACGACATCCCAGAACCTACCGAGCAGGATCAGTATCAGCAGGCAGTAGAGCGGGCTATCTTTGAGCTGTGCCGCGCTACCGAAGGACGTGCAATGATCCTCTTCACAAGCTATGCTCAGCTACGGGCAACCGTCAACGCCATTGGCGACGCGCTGGCCCGCGAAGGCATCACCGTCTACGACCAAAGCGATGGCTCCAGCCGCACACACTTGCTAGAAGGTTTCATCCAAAGCGAAAAAGCGGTGTTGATGGGTACGCGCTCCTTCTGGGAGGGTGTGGATGTGCCGGGGCCGGATTTGAGCGTGCTGGTGATCGTGCGTTTGCCCTTCAGTGTACCCACCGACCCACTGTTCGCAGCACGCAGCGAGCTTCTAGAGGATTCCTTCCAGCACTATGCCCTGCCGGAGACCATCCTGCGCTTCAGGCAGGGATTTGGGCGTTTGATCCGCCGCAAGACGGATCGCGGCATTGTGGTCATCCTTGATCGGCGCGTGATCAGCAAGGCATACGGCCGCATGTTCCTCGATTCGCTTCCGGAGTGCACAGTGCGCCAGGGGACGCTGGCCGATCTGCCTGCGGTAGCCCGCGCATGGCTGAGCGGCGGCGGATTAAGGAGTTTTGCGCAAGTCCCGTTCTGAAGTAAAATGTCCCCACCATTTATGCATATGCGGCGGCTTGCGCAGATACTGCATCTCACCCTGTAGCAAGCGGCCCTCGCCTAGGCGCATTTTATTTAAGCAGCCAACCACGTTTATCACCCGGCTGCAAAGGATTGAGGGGATTTATGGCCGACCAGCCCACGCAACAGCGTCGCAAAGTGGTTTGCATAGAAGACGAACCCGCCATGATCGACCTTGTGCGGTTGATCTTGGAAAGTCGCGGCTTTGAAGTCATCGGGGCTGTGGGCGGCAAAGAGGGCCTGGAGATGATCGCCCAGAACCAGCCCGATCTTGTACTGCTTGACCTGATGATGCCCGACATGAACGGCTGGGATGTGTATCAGCAGATGAAGGCTGACGAGCGTATGAGGCACATTCCGGTGATCGTTGTGACGGCCAAAGCGCAGAACATAGACAAAGTGCTTGGCTTGCACATCGCCAGAGTACAGGATTACATCACCAAGCCGTTCAGTCCGGCCGAGCTACTGAGAAGCATTCAGCGCGTGCTGGATGCTCAAGCAGCAGGGGGACAGCCCAGCGCGGAATAGTCCCCAGTAGGGGCGGCTTCTGCTCTACTTCTGCCGTACACTTGTTCATTACAGAGGGCGCAATGCGCCCTCTGTCTGTGCGGTCGATGGGGTGACACAAGCGTGGCCAAGATAGGGCAGCTAGTTCGGCGTTCGGATGGCAAGGTGCTATTGACGCACGTGCGCTGGTGCAGCGCGTTCATCTGCAAGCTGCGCGGCCTGATGTTTCGGCGTACCTTAACCGAAGGTGAAGGCCTGCTGCTCGTTGAGGGTCGGGCTAGCCGCGTGGGAGCAGCCATTCACATGCTGTTCATGGCCTTCCCTATCGCGGTATTCTGGTTGGATGAGGGCTTCCATGTAGTGGACAAAGCCTGCGCTCGTCCTTGGCGGCCGCTCTATGTACCCTCCAAACCAGCCCGCTATACGCTGGAAGCTGCTCCTGATCTGTTGGAACAGGTCGAGATCGGGGATGTGCTGGTTTTTGAAGCGAACGAAGAAAGCTAGGGCTTCACGACACTGGCTTGCTGCGCTGATTGCGGCGCTGACGCTGCTGAGCAGCAGCCCTCGCCATGTTTCTGCTCAAGATGAGAGCGGCACAGCCGAGCCGCCAGCAGTCGCCATCCATGTAGTGCAGTACGGCGAGACGCTAGAGCAGATCGCCGCCGCCTTTGGCGTGACAACCGAGGCGCTTGAGCGGGCCAATGGCCTCTCGCAGTATGACGATGTTCAGGTGGGTCAGCGGCTTATTATCCCGCTACGCACGATGACCGCCCCCCTGTGGACATCCTCCACCACGCCGATCGGCCTGGGGGACACTCTAGAGGCCGTCGCTGCCCGCTACGACATCCCTGTTGAGCAACTAGCAGCGGCGAATCTTATCGTTAACCCGCGCTCGATCTACACAGGCCAGACGCTGCGCTTGCCTGCTACGGCAAGCGCAGGCGTCGGCGTGGTACGGCTAGGGCGTGGCGAATCGCTGTGGCTCATCGCGCTGCGCCACAATATCAGCGTAGTGTCGCTGCTACTGCTCAACCACCTCGCCGACCCCTTCACCGTTGTGGAGGGGCAGATACTCCGCTTGCCCACCGAAGTTGACCCTAGCGCAGCGCTGCCTGCCCCCTGGAAAGCCCTGACACTTCACCCGCTGCCGCTGGAACAAGGACGGGTGGGGGGCCTGCATGTGGAGACCGCTGTCCCCGGTGTACTGAAGGTATCCTTCCTCTCGCGGGACTGGCCTGTGATCAGCGACCACACCACCCATGAGACCCTGCTCGCTATTGAGCGCTGGACAGCGCCTGGGTTTTATCCCCTCACCCTCACTCTTACCGACGACTATGGAGCGACATGGAGCTACTCACGGCAAGTGCTGATCGCCGATGGCGGCTATCAGCGTGAGGAGGTGCGGCTCTCCGAAGAGGATGCAGCAATCCTGAGCGATCCCTCCATCGTGCAGGGCGAGAACGCCTACATCCAGCAGATGATGAGCGGCTTTACTACGCCGCGCCGCTGGGATGGTCTGTTTATGCTTCCCGTTGCAGGGGTGATGGTCTCCGGCTTTGGCACAGTACGCTCCTACAACGGCGCCGGCTTCCACTCTTTCCACAGCGGCACTGACCTTGCTGCGCCAGTGGGCACGCCTATCGTGGCTCCGGCAGATGGTGTGGTGGTCGATACGGGCCTGCTTGATGTGCGGGGTTACACCACCATCATTGACCATGGCTGGGGGGTATACACCGGCTATTGGCATCAATCCCGCATATTGGTTGAGCCGGGCGATACCGTGACCGCCGGACAGCAAATCGGCGCAGTGGGCAACACCGGCCTCTCAACGGCCTCCCACTTGCATTGGGAGATGTGGGTAGCGGGCGTGCCAGTTGACCCTATGCAATGGGTGCGCACCGTCTTCCCTTGAAACCACTACAAGCATGATTGCAGGTAAAGGGTACGCTGGGTATAATTTCAACCGTTATGACAACCCTCAAGCCGCTCAGCGGCCCCGACCCCCGAGATGGATAGTACATCTGGCAGGGAGGCCTCCCCAGGTGCAGCAGCGACGAACCCAGACCGCCAAATACTGGGTTGAAGATTTCCGCATTGAGCAGTCAGACATTGACCACCTCTACAATATCCTGTTAGAGCGCGAGGTCCCGCTGACCCTTGACGAGATGGCGCTCATCCTCGTCCGCCACCGTGTGGCTCAAGAGGAAGAGGCTTTAGCTCGTCAGACCAGGGCCGGCAATGTCTATCAACCGCTCAACCGTTATGAGGTGGGGGATACTATCACCTTCCCCCAGCTGGATCGGGCTGTTGGCACAGTAGTAGCCGTGCGTCCTGGAGAGAATCCGGACTATGGGCCGTTCACGGTGATTGAGGTGGAGTTTGAGAACGGCCGCCGCCGTGAATTCGCCAGCGAGCTCGACATCGACCATCCACTCAATGCCTCGGTGGAAGAGCCAATGCCTGAAGAGGGACGGCTGATGTCGCCGGAGGAGATCTTTATTGAATACGGTGGCAGTGTCGCCGATGCTCTGGCAGAGCAACTGGCTCAACACGATGATCTTGTCCGCCTAGCAGGGCATTGGTTTCCGCGCTCCCTGCTGGTTGAGGTAAACGTTGGACACCTCAATCTGGCCGAGGCCGTGTTGGACATGGCCGGCGGCGGCCCCATGACCACATTGGAGATCATCGAGCAGATCGGCATGTTGGAGGGAGTGAACGAACGTCTGGCGGAGTTCTCATTGAACTACGCTTTGCAGGAAGACGAGCGCTTTGACGAGGTCGGCCCCGCCGGGCAGGTGCTGTGGTATCTTACGCGCATGGAGCCGGAGGAGGTGCGCAATCCGCCCGCGCGACTGGCCTACGACCCCATCCCCTACGACCCCTCCCTGCTGACCCCTGAGCTAAAGGAGCTGGAGCTTCAGATCGGGGATGAGCATTCGCATATCCCACATCAGCGCGGCCCCCTACCCCAATCGGTGACCGTGACCCTCACCTACCCCCACCGTCGGGCAGGGACTTTGCCGCTCTCGCCGCAACTGAGGCGCATGTTCCCCACCGCTTATGAAGCACCGCGCATCCGCTTTACCCTCATCGACGCCCAAAGCGGCGAAGAACTGCCAGCTTGGGTCGTGCGGCCCGGTGGCTATGTCTACGGTCTCACAGGCTGGTTTGAGAAGTACGGTGTACCTGTCGGCGGTTACCTGACCATCTCGCGTACCAATGTAGCGGGTCGCGTGAAGATCAATTTCGCCGCACGCAGCCCGCGCAAAGAGTGGGTGCGCACAGCCTTTGTGGAGCATAACCGCCTGCGTTTTGAAGAACGGCAGCTGACCCTCGGCTGTGAGTACGATGACCTGATGATCATCAACGTGGACGACGAAGCCGGTGTTGATGCCCTCTGGCAGCGCATCAGGGAACGCAAAACCCCACTGGAGCAGATCATGTTGGACATCGCCCGCGAATTGGTGGCACTGAATCCCCAACAGAACTTCCATGCAAAGACGCTCTACAGCGCGGTTAACATCGTTCGACGCTGCCCCCCAGGGCCCATCTTTGCCAACCTTGTGCAGATGCGGCAGTTTGAGCACGTTGGTGGGCCGTACTGGCGGCTCCGTAGCCCGGAGGCAGGTGTTTGATCCCTTACCGCTTTTAGCCCAAACGGAGGATGGCTTTCCTTGTCTAGACCTCCATTGCCCTCCAGCCTGATCAAACCCTCTATGGAAACGCGCTTCTACATCGATTTCGACTGGTGGCGGGAGACCGGTCAGGACCTGCGCACCATGCTGGTGCAGCTCTGCGAGGAATACGGCGGGCCCGATGCGGCTTCCATCTCTCCGGACGCTATGGTAGATTGGGTCGACCCGCAGACCGCTGAGGTGCGCCGTGTAGACGGGCTGATGTACGTTGTGCTCTCACGCTGTAGCCAACACGAGGAGTTCATCACCGAACGCACGGCACTCGTGGAGGCCATTTTCCGCGCCCTGCTCGCCAGCGGCAACCGCCCCCTCACCCCTCTTGAGCTAGCGCAGCGCATAGGCCGCCCCCCCGAGGTGATTCTGCGCACACTGTCAGGCCGACAGGTGTACAAAGGCATCCGCCCCTACATCGAAGAGGACTGACATCCCACCGTAGCATAGCTGCGCTTGACGGCAGGCGCAACGCCGGTTAGAATGCATCCACCTGCCCCCGTAGCTCAAAGGACAGAGCAACTGCCTTCTAAGCAGTAGGCTGCAGGTTCGAGTCCTGCCGGGGGCGTTCTGGATAACAAAGTCGTTTACGATCCGTGAGACCCAAGCCGCTCGAAAGCCAGCAAACTCGCGCCGACGACCCCTGAGTAAGCCCCTAGCTCAGCAACCTTGATCGGCACCGACTCGCGTAGCGGGATTCGCAGCCGATCCACGATGGCACGCGTCGGCTTGAGCAGCCATTCACCGGCTTGGGCCAGCCCCCCGCCGATCACGACTACTTCCGGATTGAATAGGTTCAGCAGGCTCACCAGCCCATAGGCCAAGTAGCGTGCGTGTTCTTCTAACAGCCCCTGTGCTAAGCGATCCCCCTCCGCCGCAGCCTCGACAACCGCTCTGGCGTCCGGGTTCGGTTTGAGCTTCGTAGACCCTGCCAGAGCTGAGGCAACAGCTTGCGCGGCACGCCGCTCCAACGCTGCCCCTGAAGCGTATAGCTCCCAGCAGCCCCGCATCCCGCACGGACAGGGCAGACCTTCGTAATCGATCGTCATGTGGCCGAAATAAGCTCCTGCCCCTACGGAGCCTGGCAGGCGCTGTCCGTCCAACACGGCCCCACCGCCAATGCCCGTGCCGAGCGTGATGCTCAACATGCTGTGCGCACCCCGCCCTGCCCCCGCACGATACTCACCCCATGTCGCGGCGATGCCGTCGTTCTCAACCAGCGCGGGCAGGTGAAGCCGTTCTTGCAGTGCGTTGGCGAGATTGAAACCAAGCCATGGTTCCAGAGTTGCATAGTTCACAGAGCGAATGCATCCGGATGCCGCGTCCACATCGATGGTGCTGGAGAGGCCCACGCCAAGCAGGACGAGGCCCCGTGCGTCAGCAAGCTCGCACAGCGCCATTGCCACATTGACTAGGTCGTCAAACCAGGCCTCAGGATGCACATGTATCTCACT
>DAOTYL010000022.1:0-3868 GCA_034434955.1 Anaerolineae bacterium
ATGAAAGAAGCCGAGGTGCGCCTGCTCAACGCGGAGGAGGAGATCCATGCGCTAGAGGTGCGCCTTTACCGCGAGCTACTGCGGGAAATTGCCACCTATGATGAGGCGTTGCGCCGCACAGCGCACGTGCTGGCACGTCTGGACGTATGTGCCTCGCTGGCGGAAGTCGCTGCCCGCAACGCCTACGTGCGTCCACGTCTCACCACTGAAGATGTGCTGGAGATTCGCGGTGGGCGTCATCCAGTGGTGGAACACTTGCTGCATGGCGAACGCTTTGTGCCCAATGACACTTCGTTTGCTAATGGCAAGCGGCTGCACATCATCACCGGCCCGAACATGTCAGGCAAAAGTACCTATCTGCGTCAGGTAGCGTTGATCGTCCTCATGGCGCAGATCGGCTCTTTTGTGCCGGCGGACGAGGCCACCATCGGGCTGGTCGATCGCATCTTCACCCGCATTGGTGCCGAGGATGTGATCCACGCCGGGCAGAGTACCTTTATGGTGGAGATGGTAGAGACAGCCACCATCCTGCAGCAGAGCACACGCCGCAGCCTGATCATCCTAGACGAGATCGGACGCGGCACCAGCACTTACGATGGACTTGCCATCGCCCGCGCCGTTGTGGAGTATCTGCACAACCATCCTCGGTTGGGAGGGAAGACGCTCTTCGCCACGCATTACCATGAGCTGACCGAAATGGAGAACATCCTGCCCGGCGTGGCCAATTACAACGTAGCCGTCGCCGAGCAGGGCGACCGTGTGGTCTTTTTGCACACCATCCGTCCCGGCAAAGCCGACAAATCTTACGGTATCCACGTGGCGCAGCTGGCCGGTGTGCCAAAGGCCGTAGTGCAGCGCGCAGCCGAGATTCTCAAGGAGTTAGAAAGCCAGCATAATATTTGGGCTGTTGAGCGGGATGAGATGCTGCGCCAATTAGCGCTCTTCCATACCGGCCCACACCCTATCGTTGAGGAGCTGCGCAGGATGAAGATCGAGGAGATGTCGCCCATTGACGCTATCACGCGCCTTTATGAGCTTCAGCGCCGCGCTTTGCAAGACGACGCGCGTTGAGCGATTCCGACTCTTCTCCCTATTTCGGCCTTCCGTTAGCGGATGCTATAATCCGGTTCAACCATCGCCCACCGAGTGAATAAGGAGATAGACGGCATGGCTGTTGGCACCCTGTCATCTGGCATGAGCCTTACGCTCACGCCCGAACATGAGATGATCCGCCAGACCGCCCGTAAGTTTGCGCAGGAACGCATCGCGCCTATTGCAGCGCATTACGACGAAAGCGGCGAGTTCCCCCACGAAACGGTGATGGAGATGGGCCGCCTCGGCCTGATGGGCATTGAAGTGCCGGAGGAGTACGGCGGGGCAGGCATGGACACCATCGCCTATGTGCTGGCAATGGAGGAGATCAGCAAAGTTGACGCCGCGCACGGCGTGATCATGTCGGTGAACAACTCGCTCTTCGGTCACAGCCTGCTTAAGTTCGGCACAGAGGAACAGAAGCGCAAATACCTCACGCCGGTGGCCTCCGGGCAGGTGATCGGCGCATACTCGCTCACCGAACCTATGTCCGGCTCCGATGCGGGCAACATGCGCTCGCGGGCCGTGCTGAGCGACGACGGCACGCACTACATCATCAACGGCACCAAGAGCTGGGTGACAAGTGGGCCGGTGGCGCGCTATATTGTGCTGTTCACTATGACCGAGCCGGAGAAGCGACATCACGGCATTACTGCTTTTGTGATTGACACCGAGCGCCCTGGGTTTGCACGTGGCAAGAAGGAACCAAAGCTGGGTATCCGCGCCTCGGCCACCAGCGAGATTTACTTTGATAATTACAAGGCTCCTCTGGAGGATGTGTTAGGCAAGCCCGGCGAGGGCTTTAAGATCGCTATGAGCGTGCTAGATGCTGGGCGTATTGGTATTGCTGCGCAGGCGTTGGGCATCGCTGAAGCGGCCTATGAGGCCAGCGTGCAGTATGCCCGCCAGCGCGAGGCGTTCGGTGCGCCTATTGGCACTTTCCAGATGATCCAGCAAAAGATCGCCGATATGAAGACACGTATTGAGGCCTCGCGCTTGCTTATCTACAATGCGGCATTGGCCAAGATGCGCAGCAAAGAGACCGGTGAGCGCTATACGCTCGAAGCGGCGATGGCCAAACTGTTCGCCTCGGAAACGGCGATGTGGGTCGCCACACAAGCCATCCAGATTCACGGCGGCATGGGATATAGCAAGGAGCTGCCTATTGAGCGCTATTTCCGTGACGCCAAGATCACCGAAATCTACGAGGGTACCAGCGAGATTCAGCGCATTGTGATTGCCCGCAGCGAGTTGGGCTTGCGCTAGTTTTACATTGAAAGGGCGCAGGGGGATGCTTCCCCTTGCGCCCCTACCTTCCGAATTCTGCGTGCTCTGAGGAGCAAGTGGCTCATGAAGGCTGTCCTCTTCCATCAACATGGCGGTCCTGAAGTCCTGACCTACACCGAGATCGAGACGCCCCAACCCGGACCAGGCGAGGTGTTGGTACAACTTAAGGCCATCGCCATGAATCACGTTGACATCTGGGTGCGCAACGGTTGGCCCGGCATCAAGCTGACCTATCCCCATGTCATCGGCGCGGATGGCGCAGGCGTGGTCGCCGCCGTTGGGGAAGGTGTGAACGGCTTTGCTGTAGGCGATCGGGTAGTGATCAACGGTACGTTGAGTTGCGGACAGTGTGAGGCCTGCCTAGCCGGGCAGGATAACCTATGCCGTAGCGGTGGCGTGTTGGGTGAGGCTGACCGTCAGGGCACCTATGCGGAGTATATCACCCTGCCCGCCCGCAACCTGCTGCCTATCCCCGAGCACATCCCATTTGAGGCGGCGGCAGCGGCATCGCTGGTCTTCATGACGGCTTGGCACTCGCTGATCACACGCGGCGGCCTGAGGCCCGGCGAGACGGTGTTGATCGTCGGGGCTGGCGGTGGAGTGAATACGGCCTCCATCCAGATCGCTAAGCTGGCAGGGGCAACGGTCTATGTAGTTGGCTCATCCGATGAGAAGCTGGAGCGCGCCCAAGCACTGGGAGCGGATTTCGTCATCAACCGCAACAAGGAGGATTGGGGACGAGCCATTTTCCAGATGACAGGCAGGCGCGGCGTGGATGTGGTGGTGGACAACGTGGGGCAGGCTACCCTCCAGACCAGCCTGCGGGCAGCAGCACGGGGAGGGCGTGTGCTGATCGTGGGCGGCACAAGCGGCTATGAGGCGCAGGTTGGCGTTAACTACATCTTCGGCAAGCATATCAGCATCATCGGCTCGACGATGGCCCCTCAGCGCGATTTCCGCGCTGTGATGGGGCTGATCTTCGCGGGCAAGCTCAAGCCGGTGATTGACCGCACCTTGCCGCTGCGCGATGCTGCCGAAGCCCATCGGTTGCTGGAGAGCGGCCGGGCCTTCGGCAAGCTCGTCTTGATCCCTTGATCGGTGTGGACGCTCACACCAGTTGCCCTCGCCCAATGCGCCCGCTCTCAGTAACCCTGCTATCCTTGGCGGTGTTTATATTAGCAGCCTATAACTTGACCGGCTTGGTTGCTGGTCTGGTGCGCTGGCCCGCCCTTGCCCCTTTAAATCTTGCACTCCCGCTATGGGCGCTGTTGGCGTGGGATGGTATCTGGGGAGCGCTGTGGCTAACGATCGCCCAGGGGCTGTGGCGGCTAGCAGGCTGGTCACGCCGCCTTGCGCTGATCGCCTTCCCGCTACACGCCGTCCTCACCATCGGGCGGG
The DNA here is from genome assembly GCA_034434955.1 of Anaerolineae bacterium. Classification (GTDB taxonomy): domain Bacteria; phylum Chloroflexota; class Anaerolineae; order Aggregatilineales; family UBA3940; genus DAOTYL01. Next base: position 3,778 of record DAOTYL010000022.1, read on the forward strand.
AAGCCTTGTTCGCCAAAGGGGATTACGAGCGCGGGCGGCTGCCTTTTATTGTGACCCTTACGGTGGCGTTCAGCGTATGGGGCATCGTCAC
>DAOTYL010000023.1:0-10445 GCA_034434955.1 Anaerolineae bacterium
GACGTGTCCCCGCAGGCCTATGAACTGTGCAAGCAGCATACAAACGAGCGGCTGACGTATTACTGCGAGGACATGCTCAACAAAGACACGCCGCCCTTTGACCTCCTGTTATGCCTCGATGTGCTGGAGCACGTGGAAGATTACATGGGTTTCCTCAGGAAGCTGAGAGGCAAAGCACGCTACAAGATATTCCACATCCCCCTTGACCTCTCGGTGCAGACGGTGCTACGGAGCGTGCCCATCCTGCGGGCGCGGGAGAGAGTGGGGCATCTGCATTACTTTACAAAGGAGACAGCACTGCTCACCCTGCGCGATACCGGCTACGAGGTGCTGGATTACTTCTACACGCCCACTGTTGAGCAGGGGAAAGCGTTGATCTTCAAGCTGATGAAGTTGCCGAGGGCGGTGCTTATGTCCCTCAACGCCGATCTCACGGTGCGCATCCTCGGCGGACACTCACTGTTGGTGCTGGCAAGATAAGGGACAAGAAAACAAACGAGCCGAGAGGGCGATGGAACACATGCGCTGGTGGCGTGCTGTGACCAAGAAGGCCGAAGGACTCCGTTCTTCGTTAGCGCCGAACGATCGACTGGTGGCAGCGGCGCTGACGCTGCTGCTGCTGGCGGTGTACCTCAGCACCACTTCCTTGCGCTTCCAGTCGGCGGATGAACTGGCCGTATTCGTGCTGGCTCGCAATTTGGCGGCACGCGGCGGGCTGGATACCGACGGCCTGTTCTGGATGTACCTGTACATGGGGGAAGGCTCGGTGATTGCGCCAGGTTTGGGCGGCCATATGTACAGCCTGAAGGACATAGCCCCCTCGCTGTTGATCCTGCCGCTGGTGTGGCTGGCCTATCGGCTGGGGATCAGCCCGGTGCGGACGGCCTTTCTGCTCCCGCCACTCATCACCGCCCTGACGGGGGGACTGCTCTATCTGTTGCTGCGCGATCAACGCTACCGCCGTCCTACAGCGCTGGTTGCTACCTTAACCTACGGCCTCGCCTCAATGGCCTGGCCTTACGCTCAAACGCTCTTCACTCAACCGACGGGCGCATTGGGCCTGCTGATCGCCACGTGGGGTGTGCTGCGGGCGCGGCAGAGCGGTGAATGGCGCCCCGCCCTGATCGCTGGGTTGGGGATGGGGCTGGCAGGGGCCAGCATCATGCCGGCGTGGATCACCGCCCCGCTGTTCGCACTGGCACTCTTCCCACGCTCCCCCCGCCGCTGGCGCGAGGCCCTGCTTCCCTTAGCGGCCTTCGGCTTTACGGCCGGGATGGTGCTCATGGGGCAGGGGCTGTACAACGCCGCACGCTTTGGGTCGCCGTTAAACACCGGCCACGTGCAGGTTGTCAACAGCGCGGTGATGAGACTGGGACGCTTGTGGCTGGGCGGCCTGGGCCAGCTGATCAGCACGCCGCGCGGGGTCATATGGTATGCGCCCTTTGTCCTGCTCGCACCGTTTGGAGCAGTGCGCGGTTGGCGCACACGCCCCGCCATGACAGCCCTTGCGCTGGGCCAAGCCGCGCTGATCTGGGCGATCTACAGCGGATGGGCGATCTGGTGGGCAGGGGTCTCGTGGGGGCCGCGCTATCTGGTGCCCGTGATGCCCGCCCTGACGCTGCTCATCGCTCCGGCGCTAGAGCGGCTGATCGCCGGCGAACCCTTGCTGACGCGGGTCGCTGCTGCGGCTATCCTGCTGGCCTCCTTCGCGACACAGGCAGCCGCCAGCCTGTTTGATGCGCTCTTTGTGGAGGGGGACATCAACCTGCTGCTTGCCGCCATCACGCAGGGCCAGATGCCCATCGATCCCTATGCGACTTTCATCAGCCCCTCGCAGATGCCGCAGGTGCGCCTGATGCGCTTGATACAGGCGCGTAATTGGGATGTCCTGTGGATGGCGCACGGCCATGCCGATGGCCTGCTCATCGCCCTGCTGGCGCTACTGATGGTAGCCGCGCTGGCAGCCTTGATCGTCGCACTCATCGGCTTCTTACGACGCCTAGCAAGTAGGATGGTGCTGGGCACGGCGTGCTTCAGCGTTGCACTGGCCGTCCTCATGCTCCTCCGCTATCGCCATGCGCCGGAGGCTTACCTTCCCGCCGAGACTACCGAGTGGGCCGCACTGGATAAGGTGGTGGAAAACATCGCCGCCCACGCCGCCCCCGGCGACGGCATCGTTCTCCTCCTTCCCGATGGCTACTTGGCCTGGGTGGATCGCTACCGCGGCGACGTGCCGGAAACCAACTTCTTCATTGAGCCAGACCTGCGCCCTACAGTGCAGACCATGCTGGAGCAGATGGTCTCCCGCCATCCACGCCTGTGGCTGGTAACGCAAAGCGCCGCGCATGGCAACCGCGACAGCGCCGTAGAGTGGTGGCTGGCCGAACGAGGCTATATCGGCGGCGACCTCTATCTGGATGAGGTGCTACGCTTGAGCTTCTACACCTTTGACGGGCCAGATGGCGCACCGCCCATGCAACCACTAGAGGTGACCTTCGGCGGCCATGCTGTACGGCTGGCCGAGATAGGGTGGGAGCCGCAATGCCGTCCCCGCTCTTGCTGGCTGAACGTCACCCTGGGATGGGAAGCGATCAAACCGCTGCCACAGGATTATTCCGTCAGCGTGCAGCTCTTTGACACCGGGGGAACGCGTTTCGGACAGCATGACGGCTGGCCGGCGGCAGGCTATGCACCCACCTCGCTCTGGCGGCCCGGCCAAATCATCCTTGACCGTCACAGCCTACTGTTGCCCGCCGACATCCAGCCCGGCGCTTATCGGCTCTTTGTGACCCTCTATGATTGGCGCACCGGCGAGCGTCTCCCTGCCTCCTCCGAAGGCGGGGGGCTATGGCTAGACGTGACGCTGTCACTTGACGAACGGAGATAAGGGCCTCATCTTTCCGTAAGAATAAGTCATGATATTATTTCATATAGCGACTTATCCTTCCTGCCTGCTGCTGCGCATCGTCCCCCCTCAGGAGCGCCAGTAGCCCCGCCAGATTCTCTACCACAAGGTCGGGTTGATGCGGCGCAGTGGCGATGTCCTCCCGCGAGGTCTCGCCGCTAAGCACCAGCACCGTCATCATGCCCGTCGCACCCAACGCGATGTCTGTGTAAAGTCGGTCGCCTACCATGCACAGCGCCTCGGCCGGCAGGCCCGTTTTCTCCGTCAGTGCTTCTACAATGGGCGCATGGGGTTTGCCTACGATCACATCCGGACGGCGTCCTGTGGAAGCCTCCACAAAGGCGATCATCGCCCCGATGTCGGGCATCATACCCCCCTCGATGGGGCAGTTGAGGTCGGGGTGCGTGGCGATGTAAGGAGTGCCTACCCGCACCAGATCGCACAGCCGCCACAGCTTGGCGTAGGTGAGGGTAGTGTCAAAGCCCAGCACGACGTAATCAGGATCGTCCTCCACCAGCGTGAAGCCGTGCATGCGGAACTCCTCTTCCAACGCGGGTGTGCCGACCACATACAGGCGTGCGCCGGGCTTCTGCCGCCTAAGCCAAATGGCCGTTGCCTCGCCGGAGGTGAAAACTTGCTCTTCGCCCACCTCCAAACCCAGCCGCCGCAGTTTTTGCGCATACTGCCCTCGGTGCTGGGAGGAGTTGTTGGTGAGGAAGTGAAAGCCGATCCCCTGCCCACGCAGGTGATCCACAAACTCGCGAGCGCCGGGCAGCAGTCGCTCGCCGAGGACGGTCGTGCCGTCCATATCCAGCAGAAAATGGCGGATGGCAGCGAGGCGCTTCATTTTTGACGTGCACGCGCCCGCTCGATAACGGCATCCAGCGCAGCGACTATATCCGCAGGCAATGGCTCTGGCTGATGCTCTTCCAACAGGCGGCGTGCCTTTTCAACAGCCCGCTGACGTAGCGTTTTGCCGCCGGCGGCTTTCCAGCCATCGTAGTTGTGGCGATCCAACAGCTGCGGGTAGAAGTCCTCACGGTAGTGGTCGCGGGTGTGGCGCAGGCTGAGGAATTCGCCATCCGGCCCTACCTCGTCAATCAGGTCCACAGCGAGCGTTTCCTCACTGACCTCCACGCCCTGCACAAAGCGCTTCACCCAGCCAATGAGCTCATCGCAGATCACCAGCTGCTCAAAGGAGGCCGTCATTCCCGACTCAAGGTAGCCCACATCGTGGATGAGGTGCGACCCGGCCAGCGTCTCGGTGAGCAGGGTCAGTGCCGCTTCGGCAGCGGCCTGCTCATCGGGCAACTTGGAGTCGCTGGCGCCGCCCAGCCCAAACATGGGCAGGCCGTAACGATGCGCCATCTCCATGAACATGACGCGGTTTTCCGGTGCGGCGTAGCTCCCCACCATGGTGCGCATATCCATCATGTCGTTGGTGCCGCCGCTGATGATGATCGGCGCCCCTTCCTGCTTCAATTGTGAGAGCACCACGCCCACTAGTTCGCCTGCATTGGCCAGTGCCAGCGCTCCAGCCAGAGTCACCGGCCCGTTGAGACCGCGCAGCACCACCGGAATATAAGAAAAGGGAAGGCCCTTCTCGGAGAGATAGAGCAGCTTCTGCAGCGATTCCTCGTTGTGGCGCAGCGGCGCGGTGACGTTGATGTAGCAGGAGGTGATAGGATTGCGGCGCAACGCCTCCGCACCACCCGCTACGATCTCGGCCATCTCCACCGCATCTACTGCGCCCTCAAAGCCAGTGGTGACGAACATGCTGGGCTTGGTGCTGTTCATGAGGATCTCGCGCATCTGGTAGCGGTCCAGCAGCTGCTGATCCACATCGTGCGCCATACAGAAGGACATGATGAAGTCGATGTTGGGTAGGGCATCGCAGAGGCGGACGCCGTTGCGCACATCGGCGAGGGTGCCCGGACGACGCTCGCCCGTTTCCAGATCGATCACGTTAGGGCAGTCTGACCCCGGACCGTAGAAGACGTTGTAGCCCTCCAGCGACATGACGCGCCTGCCGTTGCGGTCGCACAGCGTGATCTTCTTCGGCGCGGTGCGCAGTGCCCACTCCACCAGATAAGAGGGGATATAGACGCGGTTGCCGTCGCTGACGGGCACGCCGGCCTTCTTCAGCAGGTCAATGGCCGGTTGATGGTAAAGGCGCACGCCGGTGCGTTCCAGAATCTCAAGGCTTGCTGCGTGAATGCGGTCGCGCTGATCGTCGGAGAGCTTGCGGAAGAAGGGGGCACCAAGCGATGTGTAGTGTGTATGGGTCATGGGGTTGCTCCTGGATTCTTCGCTAGGGTTGTCACTCGTCCTCACCTTGCAGACAGGGGATCAAGCCCTCATCCTAGGGATGAGATGTTGTCGGCAACGTGCGGCGGGGATTACTCCTCGCGCAGCATGGGTATCTTCAGACCGTGCTTCTTGGCGAAGGCGATGGCCTCTTCGTAGCCTGCGTCTGCATGGCGGATGACGCCCATCCAGGGGTCGGCGGTGAGCACGCGCTCCAGCCGTAGCGCTGCCTCCGGTGTGCCGTCGGCGACGATCACCTGCCCGGCGTGCTGACTGTAGCCGATGCCCACCCCGCCGCCGTGATGGAAGGAGACCCACGTCGCGCCCATCACCGCGTTCAGCGCGAAGTTCAGTAGCGGCCAGTCGGAGATGGCATCTGAGCCATCCTTCATGCCCTCCGTCTCGCGGTTGGGCGAAGCCACCGATCCGGCATCCAGATGGTCGCGGCCGATGACAATCGGTGCGCTGACCTCACCCTTGGCCACCATATCGTTGAATGCCAGCCCGGCCTTGGCCCGTTCGCCGTAGCCCAGCCAGCAGATACGCGCGGGCAGCCCCTGGAAGGAGACCTGATCCTGTGCCATCTTCAGCCAGCGCACAAGGTGCGTCTGCTCCGGAAACAGCTCCATGATCTTGGCGTCGGTGGCGTAGATGTCCTCTGGATCGCCGGAGAGCGCCACCCAGCGGAACGGCCCCTTGCCCTCGCAGAAGAGGGGGCGGATGTAGGCCGGGACAAAGCCCGGGTAGCTGAAGGCGTCCTTCACGCCGGCGTCATAGGCTCGCTGGCGCAGGTTGTTGCCGTAATCAAAGACGACCGCGCCGCGCCGCTGCATCTCCACCATCGCCGCACAGTGCTCGGCCATCGTGCGCATGGATTCCTGCTGGTAAGTCTTGGGGTCGCGCCGACGCAGCTCGACAGCCTCTTCCAGCGTCATGCGGTTGGGGACGTACATCAGTGGGTCGTGGGCATTGGTCTGGTCGGTCACCACATCGGGGATAATGTTGCGGCGCACGAGCTCAGGGAACACATCCCCCGCGTTGGCGATGAGGCCGATGGAGATGGCTTCGCCGCGTGCTTTGTGATGCTCCACCATGCGCAGCGCCTCATCCAGATCGTGCACCACCACGTCCAGATAGCGCGTATCCAGGCGGCGCTGGGCGCGGTGCGGATCGACCTCCACAATGAGGCCCACGCCCTCGTTCATCTTGATCGCCAACGGCTGCGCACCACCCATCTCGCCCAGCCCCGCTGTCAGCACGAACTTACCACGCAGCGAGGCGCCCTCGCCGAAGTGCTTGCGGGCCAGCGCAGCGAGCGTCTCATACGTGCCCTGCAAGATGCCCTGCGTGCCGATGTAAATCCACGAGCCGGCCGTCATCTGGCCGTACATGATGAGGCCCTCGCGCTCCCACTTGTCGAAGTTCTCCTGCGTAGCCCAGGCGGGGACAATGTTGGAGTTGGCGAGGATCACACGCGGGGCGTCGGCATGGGTGCGGATTACTCCCACCGGCTTGCCCGACTGCACCAGCAGCGTCTCGTCGTCCTCCAGCTCACGCAGTGTGGCAAGGATGGCGTCGAACGCCTCCCAGTTGCGGGCTGCCTTGCCACGTCCTCCGTAGACAATGAGGTTGTCAGGGTCGCCTGCCACGTCAGGGTCTAGGTTGTTCTGCAGCATGCGGTAGGCGGCCTCCTGCAACCAGCCCTTGCAGGTGATCTGTGCGCCGCGCGGCGCGCGGATGATGCGTTTGGTGGTCATATCAGCTCCTCAGCCGGTCAGCACCTCGGCAGGCCAGTAGGGACACGGCATGCCATGTCTCTACCATGCCCATCTGCCACCCGCTTGACCTACGTTAAGATCGGCATTATACTGCAAACATCAGAAGTTCTGAGGTTTTCTCTGCGCACACTATAGCACAGGTTCGGGGCTGCCGTCAAGACGCAAGGAGAGCACATGCCTGCCAGCACATCCATAAGCCGTGACAACCTGACCGATGCCGTGATCCGCGAGATTCAGGAGATGATCCTGCGCGGGGAGGCCCGCCCGGGTGACTGGCTGATGCCCCAACCGGAGCTGGCCCAGCGCCTCGGCGTGGGGCTTTCGACCGTGCGCGAGGCCATCAAAGGGTTGACGTTGCTGGGAGTACTGGAACCTCAGCCCGGGCGCGGCACGTGGGTCCATGCCGAAGCGCCCGCCTTGCTACGGATGCTCAACCTGCTGCGCCTGCGCCTGCCGGAGGTGGACCTCAACGCCATCTATGAGGCGCGCCGCCTGCTGGAAGTGGAACTTACCGTGCTGGCCGCCGAACGCGCTGACGAGCGAGCGATCGGCCGCATCACCGAGGCACTCCAGCAGATGCGCGAGGCACTCGCCAGCGACGCTGCCTTTATAGAAGCCGACCTCAACTTCCATCTCGCCGTGGCGCGAGCGGCGGGCAACCCCCTGCTGGAGCAGTTCTACCATATTACAGCGCAGATGATGAGCGAGGTCAACCGCCAGATTGCGGCCATCCCGGGCCTCAAGGATGTCGGCCTGCGCCTTCAGGAGGAAATCCTACAGGCCATCCGCGCGCACGACGCTTGGCAGGCACGTCAGCGGGCGCTGGCGTTGGTGGGGCGCTGGCGCGAAGTGCTGGAGGCCTTTGCGTCCATCCAAGCGGAAGCAGAAGGCTAGAGCGCGGTACAATCAGGCTGCGTTCAAATGCTCCATAACTGCTAATAGGAGTATTCCATGAAACTAGCCGAGCGCTTGACAGCAGAGGGTGTGCTGTTCACCGATCAATATCAACTGACGATGGCGCAGCTCTACTTCCGCATGGGCATTCACGAGAAGCAGGCGCAGTTTGACCACTTCTTCCGCAGCTACCCCAACTATGGCGTGCACCAAGCCGGATACTGCATCAACGCCGGACTGGAGTGGCTGGTAGATTGGATGCTGGAATCCCATTTCCGCGATGAGGACATCGCCTACCTACGCTCGCAAACCGGACGCACCGGCAGGCGCACCTTTGGGGAAGATTTCCTGCGCTGGCTGCGCCGCAACGGTACGTTTGACGGCATCACCCTGTGCGCCATCCCCGAAGGGCGCGTGGTGCACCCCAACGTGCCGCTGACGGTGGTGCAGGGGCCGCTGGCCATCGCCCAGATTTTGGAGACCTCGCTGCTCAACCATCTCAACTACCAGATTCTCATCGCTACTAAGGCGGCACGCATCCGCGAGGCCGGACGGGGGCAAGTCGTGCTGGAGTTCGGCCTGCGGCGCGGCCACGAGCGCGGCGCCAACGCTGGAGCGCGGGCAGCGCTCATCGGCGGCGCCGATTTCACCTCCAATGTGGGCGTCTCGCATGTGCTGGGGTTTTCCCCCAAAGGCACCCATGCCCACAGCATGGTGCAAGCCTTCATCGCGCTGGGCGGCACGGAGCTGGATGCCTTCCGTGCCTACGCCGAGGTGTATCCCGACGACTGTGTGCTGCTTGTGGATACAATCGACACGCTGGGCAGCGGCATTCCCAACGCTATCACGGTCTTTGAGGAGCTGCGCCGCAAGGGACATAGGCCTGTCGGCATTCGGCTGGATTCGGGCGATCTGGCCTACCTCAGCATTCAAGCGGCACGGATGCTGGACAAGGCCGGTTTCACCGAGTGCTCCATTGTGCTCTCCAATCAGCTGGATGAACTGACCATCCTCCAGATCATCGCTCAGGTTCAGGAAGAGGCCCCACGCTACGGCGTAGACCCCGATGCGCTGATCCGTCGGCTGGTGTACGGCGTGGGCACGCGGCTGATTACCTCGCAGGGCGCTTCGGCGCTGGACGGGGTGTACAAGTTGGTCGCCGTGGAGCGTAATGGTGAGTGGGCGCCGGCGATCAAAATCTCCGAGACGGTGGATAAGACCCCCAACCCGGGCAACAAGCGGGTGTGGCGCGTCTATGACACACGCGGCAAGGCCAACGCCGATCTGCTCAGCCTGCCGGACGAAGACCCGCGCCAGATGGACGCCATCACCTTCCGCCACCCCACCGACCATACCAAATACAAGACGCTGACCCGCGCCGACATCTCCGAGATTGAGCCGCTGCTGGTGGAAGTGCTGCGCGAGGGCAAGCTGGTATATGATTTTCCACCCCTAGAGGCCATCCGTGAGAAGCGCCGCGCCGACATGGAGCGGCTGGATGCGGGTGTGCGCCGCCTGCTGAACCCGCATGTTTACCACGTCTCGCTGACGCAGAAGCTATGGGACTACAAGCAGGCGCTGATCGAAGCGCTGCGGGCAGAGTGAATGAGCGCAGCTAACGGCCATCAGCGATTGTCTTTCAGCCTCAGCCAGCGCCGCAGTGCCGCCCGCAGGAGCACGCGCTGCGCTTCCTGCCAGGCCTGCCGCGCTTGCCGGTCGGCCTCGTAGCGCTGCGCCGAGGATAGGCGCTGTGGCGTGTATTGCTCCCGCACGTAGAGGTCCACGATGCGGCGCACCGCCCCTGCGCTCTCCGGCACCGTCCGTCGGAACGCCTCAGCCCGCTCGTAGGGTGTATCGCTGGGGTGCAGATCAACGCCGGCCAACGGCCCTATGAGGTTCAGGTAGGCATAGCGGCTCGTCACTGCGCTTACCCCTAACAGCCCGCGCTGCCCCATCCAGCGCCTCACGCCGATGGCAGCTCCGCCTGCCACCACAAGCAGAGCGATCAGCCAATACAGCGCTGGAGACAGCCGCAGTGAGGCTTCCCCCGCCGAGCTTAATGCGCCCTCGCCGCCGGACGCCGCCGAAGAGGCGGCAGGCGTGGGTTGGACGGATTCAGGGCGCGGCGGCTCGCCGGATGGCTCTGCCGCAGAAGACTGAAGCCAGCCCGCACGCTCAATCGGATCGCGGGTGGCGGTCGGCTCAAACTCAACCCAACCATAGTGAGGGAAGTACACCTCTACCCAAGCGTGGGCGTCCGACTCAACGACAAGGTAGGCGTTGAGCGCCGCATCAAACGTACCCTGTGCAAAGCCCACCGCCACCCGCGTCGGGATGCCCGCCGCTCGCAGCAGCACGGCCATCGCCGAGGCGTAGTAGGCGCAGTAGCCCTCTGGCCGCTCAAAGAGCACATAATCCACCGGCTCCACATCCGGCGGCGGCGCACTGACCTGCTCATTGTAGGCGATGTGCTGGCGCAGGTAGGACTCAATGGCGCGGGCAGCGTCATAGGGCGTGGCGTGCGGTGCAGCCAGCCGCGCTGCCAGCTCCCTCGTGCGCGG
>DAOTYL010000024.1:0-2526 GCA_034434955.1 Anaerolineae bacterium
CGATGGGATAAAGCGCACCCGCTGCCACCGGAATAAGGATGGTGTTGTAGCCGAAGGCCCAGAACAGGTTTTCGCGGATGGTGCGGATGGTGGCGCGGCTGAGGCGCAACGCCTGTGGCACGCTGCGCAGGTCGCCGCGCATGAGCGTTACATCGGCGGCCTCCATGGCCACATCCGTGCCCGTGCCGATGGCAATGCCCACGTCGGCCTGCGCCAGCGCAGGCGCATCGTTAATGCCATCGCCGACCATGCCCACCACATGCCCCTGCTCCTGAAGGCGGCGCACATAGCCCGCCTTGTCGCTCGGGAGCACCTCGGGGAAGACCTCATCCACGCCCACCTCGCGGGCGATGGCCTCCGCGGTGGCGCGGTTGTCGCCCGTGATCATGGCGACGTGTAACCCCAGCCGCTTCATCTCGGCAATGGCCTCGCGGCTGCCCTCCTTGACGGTATCGGCAACGGCGATGAGTGCCGTCGCCTCGCCGTCTACGGCCAGCCACATGGCCGTCTTGGCCTCACCCTGAAGGCGCTGGGCTGCATCCTCTAGGCCGTTGAGGTGCACGCCGTGCGCTTGCATCAGCCGCAGGTTACCCACCAGCACGTTGCGTCCCTCTACAACAGCTTGCACGCCCTGCCCGGCGATGGCCGCAAATCCCTCCGGCTCGGCGAGGGCGAGGTTCTCATCTTGCGCCGCACGGACGATGGCCACGCCCAGCGGGTGCTCCGATCCACGCTCGGCGCTGGCAGCCAGCCGCAGCGCCTCGGCTCGCCCGTCATAGCCCCCTTCTCCAGCGGCAAGGGCGATCACATCCGTCACCGCAGGCTCGCCCTTGGTGATGGTGCCGGTCTTATCCAGCACGATGGCCGTCAAGCGATGTGCCTTCTCCAGGGCGGCGCTGTTCTTGAAGAGGATGCCCATCTCAGCGCCGCGCCCCGTGCCGACCATGATGGCGGTCGGCGTGGCGAGACCCATAGCACAGGGGCAGGCGATGACGAGCACCGCCGTTAGGCGGATCAGCGCAACAGTGAAGTCGGCTCCCGGCACGAAGAAGTACCATACGGCAAAGGTGAGGAGGGCCACCCCCACCACCGCCGGAACAAACACCGCCGCCACCCGATCCACCAGCCGCTGGATGGGCGCCTTGCTGGCCTGCGCCTCTTCCACCAGGCGGATGATCTGCGCCAGCGCCGTCTGCTTACCCACCGCCGTCGCTTCAAACTTGAGCAGGCCCTCTTTGTTGACGGTAGCCCCGATGACTTTATCGCCCGGCTTTTTGTCCACCGGCAGCGACTCGCCGGTGATCATGCTCTCATCCACGGCGCTATGCCCCTCAACGACCACGCCGTCCACCGGAATCTTCTCGCCCGGGCGCACGATCACGATGTCGCCGACCTCCACAGTCTCGACAGGCACGTCCACCTCGGCGCCATTGCGCAGGATGCGGGCAGTTTTGGCCCGCAAGCCCATCAGTTTGCGGATGGCCTCGCTGGTGCGGCCTTTGGCGCGTGCTTCCAGCAGTTTGCCCAGCACGATGAGGGTGATGATCACCGCCGCCGTCTCAAAGTAAACGTGCCCCGGCGCACCCAGCGTCACCGCCGCCGAGTAGATGTAGGCTACGCTGGTGCCCAGCGCCACCAGCACATCCATGTTGGCCGAGCCGTTGCGCAGCGCCTTGTAGGCGCCTTCGTAGTACTGCCGACCGACGATCATCTGCACCGGCGTCGCCAACGCCCACATGAGGGCGTTGATCCAGCCAGCGTGCGCCCAGGCGCCCAGCAAGCCGAAGTCGCGGGCCATAGCCAGCACAAAGAGCGGCAGGCTGAAGATCGCCCCGAGGACAAAGAGGCGCGTCTGCCGCCGAATCTCAGCCTCGCGTGCCTTGCGCTCGGCGTCTTCCGGCACTTCGTCGGCTGCGGCCTCTACCACGCCATATCCTGCCCGCTCTACCTGCCGGATGAGGTCGCGGCGTGTGACTATGCCGGGGATGTAGGTCACGTTGGCCTTCTCAGTGGCCAGATTGACCGTCACCTCCAGTACGCCGTCCAACCGGCGCAGGGCCTTCTCAATGGTGGCCGCGCAGTTGGCACAGGTCATGCCGGTGATGGCCAGTTCGGTGGTGGCCGTCGCCACGCCGTAGCCAACGGTCTGCACACGTTCTACCAGGTCTTGCGCCTTCAGCACCTGCGGGTCGTAGATCACGGTGGCGCGTTCCAGCGCCAGATTGACGCTGACCTCCTTCACACCGTCCAGCCTTTTGAGGCCCTTCTCCACCGTGCTGACGCAGTTGGCGCACGTCATGCCGGTGATGGGCAAAGTGGTTTGCTTTTCGGCCATGTTCCCTCTCAGACCGTCTACCCGGTGGGCATTGACACTTCAGGACGAGAGCCTGCCGGCGATGGCCGCACGCAGCATTTCCACCGTCGGCCAGCCGCGCAAGCCCTCAGGTGTGACGTAAACGCGGCAGCCCATCGCATACTCGCTGTGGGTGGGTGGGAAGAGGTCCTCACCGTCCAGGCGGATCGTCG
>DAOTYL010000025.1:0-9405 GCA_034434955.1 Anaerolineae bacterium
GTGCTCGCCCTCGCCGTGCCCGCAGGCAACCTCCGCTTCGGAGGGCGAGGGGAAGACAAGATTGCCTTCCTCAGGGGCAAGGTAGTAAATGCCCGTGTTTCCCAGCTCCTTCGCTGGAAAGCCTTTCTCCGTGCAGTGTAGGTAGCCGAACGAGTCCACCAACGGCACGAAGTGCAGATAATTCGCCACCAGCACCAACAGGAAGATCGTCCCCGCGATGGGGAACACGCTCCCTGCCCACTTGCTGCCTACGATGGTCTCCACCAGATTGTAGAGGTACTCTAGGATGGCCTCAAAGGTGTTAAGCCACCCCTTGGGCACCATCAGGTCGTCACCATCAGCATCAACAGCCTTGGGGTTGGCTTCGTACTGCTTGAGCCGCCGCCGAGCCGCGCTGCCTGCCGCGACGGCCATCACGATCAGGATCAGATCGGCCAACAGCACGGAGAGCAGCGTGTTGGACAGGAAGAACTCCACGCCCAAAATGTGCACCGATCCTGTGATCGGCTCGGCAGGGAGCTGGATATGCGGGAAGACCACCGGCACCTTAAAGTTGAGGAGCAGGGCATAGGGCAGGCCGCAGATCAGGGCCGCCCCGGCCACTACCATGAGGAACTTGAGCAGGTTTTTCAACTAGCCTTCCTCCCAGATGGCCTTTCTGTCTCGTCAGAGATGTGCCGCCGACCAGCGAGATACTGGCTTTGGGCGGCTCGGGCCGCCGAAAGCGCCGATGAGATGGTAAAGGCCACCCCCACCACGACGCTGGTCATCAGCATCCCCAACAGGATGTAGGGCGCAGTGCCCCACAGGCGGTCCAGCGCACGCCCCACGAAAATCGCCGCCAGCACCAACAGGGGAACTGCACAGCCAATGCCGCCCACGCCTGTTCCGGCGATCAACGCAGCGGGCAGCGATGAGCGGCGGCCCTCGTCTTCCATTGAGTCATCCCGCTTCGAGATAAGCGCCCAACGGTTGGGCGCAGGCGATCTTATCAGATCATAGCGAAGCGGTCAAAATTTGTCTAAAACTTCACATTCGGTGCGGGTTCAACCTCATCGTACCATCGCCGTTAGGCTTTGGGCGGCATACAGCGCCCAATTCCACCACGGTGCGGCAAGTGTGCCCATCACCAGCACGCCGATCCCCGTGATCCACAGCGTCACCGCCGAGGCAGGCGCAATGGTGATGGGGCGCGTGTCTTCGCTGGCATCTACGTACATCACCTTGATCACCGTCAGGTAGTAGTAGAGCGCCACGATGGCGTTCAGCACCCCTACGATGGCCAGCCACACAAAGCCGGCGTCTACCGCCGCCGCAAAGAGGAAAAACTTACCGAAGAAGCCCGCCAGCGGCGGTACCCCGCCGAGGCTCAGCAGCGCCAGCACCATCGCCAGCGCCAAGTTGGGCGAGCGGCGTGAGAGGCCCGCCAGCGCCGCGATCTCATCCGAGCCGGTGGCATTGCTGACGGCAATGATCACGGTGAAGGCGAGGATGTTGGTCAGCACGTACATCAACATGTAGAAAGCCACCGCTGCCGCCCCGAGGTCTGTCCGCGTCAGCGCCACCACGCCCATGAGCGTATACCCCGCCTGTGCGATGGAGGAGTAAGCGATCAGCCGCTTGAAGTTGTGCTGTACCAACGCCACCACGTTGCCCAGCGTCATGGTGATCGCCGACATGGCCGCAATCAGGCCCACCCAGTAGGGTGCAGCCTCGCTGGGCCACACGGCATCAAAGACGCGCACCAACAAGGCAAAGCTGGCCGCCTTGCTCGCCGTGCTCACAAAGGCCGTGATGGGCGTGGGCGCTCCCTGATACACATCGGGCGTCCAGAAGTGGAAAGGCACTGCCGCCACCTTGAAGCCGAAACCCACCAGCACCAACAGCAGCGCCGCGATCAACCCAAATGCCCCTGCCGCGCCGCTGGTGAACAACTCCCCCAGCGGCCGGGCCAGCGCATAGATGTCCGTCGTCCCACCGAAGCCGTACAAGAGGCTCAAGCCGTACAGGAAAAGGCCGGAGATCGCTGCCCCAAACAGATAGTATTTCAGCCCCGCCTCCACGCTGAAGGGCGTATCGCGCAGGAAGCCCGCCAAGAGATACAGACTGATGGAAGCCGTCTCCAACGCCACAAAGGCCATGATCAGGTCACTTGCGGCCGCCATGAGGCTGAGGCCCATCATGGCCGCGATGAGGATGGCGTAGTACTCCCCTTGGCGGCTCACCTTGGGCGTGTCCACCGAGATCAGGCAAGTCAGCCCGCCGGAGAGCAGCACCATAGTGCGGAAGATGAGCGCCAACATATCATAGCGCAGCATCCCGCCCAACACCGGCTCGGCAAAGGCCGGATCGTTGAGCGTCAGGAAGCCGGCGATCAGGTTGGCGATGAGGATGAGGAAAGCCCCCACACCTGCCACAATCCCCACTATGCGCCGCCGCAGGGGACGGCTGAAGAGGTCGATGGCCAACACCAGAAGCAAGAGGAGCAGCAGGCCGATCTCCGGCAGGATGGGGATAACCACTTGATAGGCCGGTACGCTCTCGGTGAACACGCTAAGCACCTCCCAGCAGCCGCACGATAGGCTCCATACCGGCGGTGACCATCGGTTGCATGATGGAGGGGAACAGGCCGAGGATCACCAGCCAGAAGACCAAGATGCCCAGTGCGACCTTATCCAGCACAGTGACATCGCTGATCTCCTCATGCCACTTGTGAGCGTCAAACTCGCCGAAGAAGACACGCTGCACCACACGCAGCACGTAGGCCGCCGTTACGATGATGCCGGTGGCGCTCAAGATGGCGATGACGGCGTAATAAGTGGCAGGTTGGCCGCTCGGCAGGGTGAGCGTGCGTGCCGCCTGCCACACACCGGTGAAGATGGGGAACTCGGCAACGAAGCCCGAAAGGCCGGGCATCCCCATGCTCACCAGCCCCCCCACAATGAAGGCCAATGCTACCAGCGGCATCTTGTGCCAGAAGCCGCCCAGCGAGGGAATGTCGCGGGTGTGGGCGCGGTCGTAGACCATCCCCACGCAGGCGAAGAAGAGCGCCGTCATCACGCCGTGGCTGAACATCTGCAAGCCCGCGCCGGTCATGCCCGTCAGGTTCATCGTCGCCCAGCCCATGCTCACCAGCCCCATATGCGAGACGGAGGAGAAGCCGATGACGTACTTAAAGTCGCGCTGCACCATGGCGATCATGGAGCCGTAGACGACGTTGATCAGCGAGAGGAAGACGATCCAGATCAAGTGCGTGCGCGCTCCTTCCGGCAGCAGCATCACGCCGATGCGCAGCGCCGAGTACGCCCCCAATTTCATCAGCACGCCTGCGTGGATCATGGAGACAGCGGTCGGCGCAGCCACGTGACCATCGGGACTCCAGTTGTGGAAGGGAAAGACGCCCGCCAGCACCCCAAAGCCAAGGAAGATGAAGGGGAACCAAACCTTGGCGAAGGTCGCCAGGCCGAGACCGAGCGGCAGCTCAAAGGGGCGGTCGTACACCCCCGCATCCCGCGCCTGCATGAAGCTGGTGATGTCAAAGGTCATGTCCAGCCCGGCGTTGCGACCCACAAAATACATGGCGATCACGCCGATCAGCGCCACCACTGAACCAACGAGGATGTAGAGCGTCAGTTTCATGGCAGCGTATTCGCGCGTCACCTTCCAACCCCAGGTGGCGATGAGCACGTACATGGGGAAGATCGCCAGCTCGTAGAAGAAGAAGAGCATGAAGACGTCCAGCGCCACGAACACGCCGTAGACGCCCGCCACCAACAGCATGAAGAAGGCGAAGAAATCGCGCGGGCGGTCGTCGATGCCCCAGGAGATCAGCACGCCGGTGAAGGAGGCCAACCCCGTCAACAGGATCATGGGCGCACTGACACCGTCCACCCCCAGATGGTAGCCGATGCCCAGCTGCGGCACCCAGTCCCAGCGACCATCCTCAAAGAAGAACGGCCCACCTTGTCCGGCGGCATAGGCCTGATTGACGCCCAAATAAACGTAGAGCGAGAGCATCAGGCTGATGAACGTCGCCACCGCAGCGATCACCCGCGCTGCGGTACGCAGCGACTCAATGCGCTGCCTGTCCTTCTGGGCATCCAGCGTTGTCTCGCTGGGCAATAGGAACAGGATCAGCGCCGCCGCAACAGGTGTAAAGGTGATGATCGTCAGAAACGGAAAGTCCATCATGTGCCCCGTCTGCACCTATGAGATGTGAGATACGGTTCACCCTCGCCGCCCACCACCCCCTCCCCCATGAAGGGGAGACAGGGGTGAGATCAGGAGAGCAACCTCGTCACCGTATCGTTGATGACCCCCACGATCCAAGCCGGGAAGACGCCAATGGCCAGCATCAGCACCAGCAGCGGGGCCATAGCGACAACTTCCCGCACGCTGATCTCCAGTGAGCGGCCATGCGCCATTTCGAGCGCCTCTTCGTTCAGCGGGCCATGCAGCACATGGCGGATGGCCTTTAGGATGTAGGCACCGGTGAACAGCAGGCCCAACATGCTGATTGCCGTCAGCGCTGTGAAGAGCGGATCGACCGGCCACACCCCCCGCACTACCATGAACTCGCTGACGAAGCCGTTCAGGCCCGGCAGCCCCAGCGAAGCCATCGACGAGAAGATCATGATGCCGCCGTACACCGGCGCGGCAACCCACAGCCCACCCATCTTGGTCAGGTCGCGGGTGTGCAGGCGGTCATACATCATGCCCACCAGCGCAAACATCGCCGCCGCGCTCAACCCGTGATTGAACATCTGCAACACAGCCCCGTTCAGTGCAATGGTGGCGTTCAGTCGGTTCAGCCCCTCGGCGTCAAAGCGCCCATCTAGACCTACCCAGCCTGCGGCGGCCACCGCCAGCACCACAAACCCCATGTGGTTAACGGAGCTATAGGCCACCAAGCGCTTGAAATCCGTCTGCCCAAAGGAAGCGAACGCACCGAGCACGATGGCCAACATGGCCAGCACCGCCAGAAACGGCGCAAAGGCGTGCGCTTGCGTGGGGAAGAGCGGCAGCACCAGTCGGATGAAGCCATACGCTCCCAACTTGAGCAGCACGCCCGCCAGAATCATCGAACCAGCAGTAGGCGCCTCAGTATGCGCATCCGGCAGCCACGTGTGGAACGGCCACACCGGCACTTTGATGGCAAAGGCAATGGTGAACAGCCAGAAGGCCACGTTCTTGATGAGGGCAATCCCCACACCCAGCAGGGTGCCGTCCGGCGTATCGCCACCGAAGGCCGGCCAGCGCACCATGAGCTCCGTGATGTCAAACGTGCCCATCGTCAGCCCGATGAGCTGGATGCTCAAGAGCAGTCCCAGCGACCCCGCCATGGTGTAGAGAAAGAACTTCATGCTGGCATATTCGCGGTTGCCGCTGCCCCAGATGTTGATCAGGAAGTACATCGGCACGAGGCCGAATTCCCAGAAGACGAAGAAGAGCAGCAGGTCCAACGCCACGAAGACGCCCATCATGCCCATCTCCAGCATGAGGAAGAGCGCCATGTAAAGCCGCACGCGCTCCTCGATGTTCCACGAGATGAGCACCGCCAGCGGCGTCAGCAACGCGGTGAGCAGCACCATCGTCAGGCTGATGCCATCCACCCCCAGGTGATAACTGGCGTTGAGGATGGGGAACCACAGTACCTTCTGCTCAAAGCAGGCCCGCACCACAAGCTCGTTGCAGGGGTCCTGCTGAAACCACACCCACAACATGACGCTGATGGCGAGCGGGATGAGGCTGATGATCAGCGCCACCCAGCGGATGAGTGTTTTGGCGCCGGCAGGAAGGAGCATCACCAGCCCCGCCCCCAGCAGCGGGATGAAGGTCACAAGGGTAAGCGCATTTGCACGGATGAAGTCTATCAAGCTCATAAGTGTTTCCCTGTCAGCATCGGTGCCACAGACTGCAACCGGCCATCCCTGCCATCAGGCCGCCTAGAATGGCCAGATTTCCAGACCATGCACGGCCTCACGCACATCCCGCGAAACGGTAACATAGCGGATCGGCTCCGCTCTGCCGTGCCGATAGGCAACAACTGT
This sequence comes from Anaerolineae bacterium, assembly GCA_034434955.1. Classification (GTDB taxonomy): domain Bacteria; phylum Chloroflexota; class Anaerolineae; order Aggregatilineales; family UBA3940; genus DAOTYL01. The sequence continues at coordinate 6,051 of DAOTYL010000025.1, forward strand.
GGCAGGCGATGAGCCGGCAATAATCAGCCCATCGGCAGTGACGGCCAGTCCCCGCGTAAACTTCGGCCGCGCCAGATGCTCTGGCAGGTCCGCCCACTCAAGGTCTTCGTGCTATAGAGCACTGCCGGAAACTGCTCAAGCACGCGCCCTCCGCGCGTCTGGTAGGCCGTCCTGCGGCGCGGCGTGTCGTTGAGCAGCACACCCGCACGGTAGGGACGAGCGTTGTGTGTCCCGATGGGCGTCTTGCCATATGCGTAGACCCTATCTTGCTCCAGACAATACAGCGCGTTGAGCTTACTCCCACTGAAGTAGAGACGCCCATCCTGATAGTGCACATTGTTCAGATGAAAGTCCTGCTGCTGTTTCACCGGCGGGCCACCCGGCGCATTCGGGTCAAACGGCTCAACACGCAGGCTGGTAATCCGAACCTTCCGCCCGAAATGCAGCAGCAACTGCTTCAGCCGGACCTCGCGCTGGTGATCGCCGACGGGGATCAGCCTCCAGCCGTGCACAAACGCACCGCGCTTGAGGTCCAAGGCAAGCAACGCATCGCAGCCGGTCGACGCCATGTAGAGCGTATCGCCAAGCAGGGAGGTACGGACTGCGATAAGACTCCAACAAGTTGAAGTTACGGTCAAAAGCCAGGATCTCGTCGCTGGCGGCGACGTAAACCCGGCCATCGTGGATGGCAATGCCGCGCAAGCCCCGGCTGCCGCCGCGCCCTTCCCAGTCGATGTCCGCTCGATCCCAGTCAAACACCCGCGAGTACGTTCCCGCTTCCAGATCGACCAAATAGATGCTACCGTGGCGATCTCCCCGCTGGGAGACTCTGATCACGGTGCTTATGACGACGCGCGGCAACAGCGACCCAGAGAGTTCCGTCACAGACGCACACCCTCAGCGTAGGAACAGTGTGTACGCAAACAATCCTGCCAGCATCAGTGTGCCGGCGACGGCAACGGCCAGATACTGCTGCACCCGCCCCGACTGCAAGTGGCGGAACGTCGCACCCAGATTACCGACACCCTGTGCAAGGTCATCCGCCCCGCCGTTGACGATGAACGTGTCAAAGTCCTTGTTGCGGAAGGCGATCCACTCTGAGGCGCGAGCGACGCTGTGCAGGAAGCCGTCGATAAGGCCCCGGTCGATCAGCAGATAGACCACCTTCTCGGCGAACCACTGTGCGGGGCGCACGAAGATCAGATCGTACAGTTCGTCAACGTAGTACTTGTTCTCCAGCAGGGTATAGATCGGGCCGAGGAAGGCACGCAGCGGATCGGGTTGGCCAGCAGCCAATGGCCTGCGCACATACACCAACCAGCCGATGAGCAGCCCGCCTAGTGCCACCCCCACCGAGACGGCGAGCGGTGTGAAATCAAACGGCAGCTTCTCCGGATGCTCCAGCAGCGTCCCGCCGATGAAGCGATGGAAGGGGTTGCCACCCAGCAGACGTCCCAGCAGGGGGAACTCCTCGTGTACGCCCACATATCCCGCCGTCACGGCGAAGAAGGCCAAGATCACCAGCGGCAGGTTCATACGCCAATCAGTTTGGCTGGCTTCCTCAGCGGCGTGGGTGCGCGGCTCGCCTGCAAAGGTGAGGCCGATCTGCCGCATGGTGTAGAAAGCCGTGAGGAAAGCGGCGATGGCAAGCGTCACGAACACCGCCGGCGCATGGGCGTAGGCATCGGCCAGAATCTCATCCTTGGACCAGAATCCCGCCGTCACCAGCGGGAAACCAGAGAGCGCCAGCCCGCCGATGAGGAACGTCCACGCCGTCAGCGGGATGCGCCGCCACAGCCCACCCATGTTGAACATGTCCTGTGCGTCAAAATCGATGGGAAAGTGGTGGCCGTGATGGTGGGCGTGCTGCTCGCCGTGCTCCACGGCGTGGATCACCGAGCCGGAGCCGAGGAAGAGCAGCGCCTTAAAGATAGCGTGCGTCATGAGGTGGAAGGCAGCGGCGACATATGCGCCGATGCCCACTGCCGCCACCATGTACCCCAACTGGCTGATGGTGGAGTAGGCCAGCACCTTTTTGATGTCGCGCTGCGCCAGCGCAATGGTGGCAGCAAAGAGCGCCGTAAAAGCCCCAATGAAGGCCATCACTTGCATGGGCAGGGTGAAGCCGTGCCCCTCGTAGCCCACGCTCATCAGTGGGTACATGCGGATAATCAGGTACACACCCGCCGAGACCATCGTGGCGGCATGGATCATGGCACTAACGGGCGTGGGGCCTTCCATGGCGTCCGGCAACCAGGTGTGCAGTGGAAACTGGGCGCTCTTGCCCACCGTGCCGATAAACAGCAGTACCCCGATCGCTCCCGCCACCGTCAGCCCGCGCAGCACCGCCACATTGGGGAAGGCCGCCGCTTCCAGCGCATGCAGCACCTCCTCATTGTAGAGGATTTCGCGGAAGCTGAGCGTGCCGGTGTACGCATACAGCCAGGCAATGCCCAGCAACATCAGCACGTCGGCCACGCGGGTTGTCATAAAAGCCTTGATGCCGGCGATCATGGGCGTCATGCGCTTCGGCTGGTTGGGATAGACTCGGTTGTGCCAGAAGCCGATCAGCGCATAGGAGCAGAAGCCCATGATCTCCCAGCCGATGAAGAGCAGCAGCAGGTTGTCGGCGATGCTCAAAAGCAGCATCCCACCCGCAAAGAGCGAGATGTAGGCCATAAAGCGCGCCTTCCAGGCGCTTGCGTCAAAGCGCACCAGCCAGCGTCCCGCCTGATCCTGCACCGCTCCTTCGGGGGGCTGCTGTCCGGGGGCCAAGCGCACTTCCGTCCAGTAGTGGCCGCTGGCCATGTAGCCCGTGCTGTAGATAAAGATCATTGTCGCCGTGAGCGGCACAAAGAACAGCATCAGCGCGCCTAAGGGGTCTATCAGCGCGCCCATGCGGAAGCTCGTCTCCGCACCTTCCCCAAGCGGCAGCCAGACGAAAGACGATTGGATGGGTTGCTCGCCGAGATGCGGCGTGCTCAGCGCGTTGATGAGGACGATGATGGCCACCGCCCACATGCCCAGCATCGCCCCAACGGCGACCAGATCGCTCAACCGCTTGCTGCTGCGCGTAAAGAGCAGGATGGTGAAGAACGCCGCCAGCGGCAGAAGTGGGATGAGCCATACAAGGGTTGCGACGAGGTTCATGACCTGTCCTCTACTACCACTTGAGCATGTTGACATCTTCCGCAATCACTGTCTGGCGGTTGCGGTAGATCGAGATAATCAACGCTAACCCAACCGCCGCCTCGGCTGCGGCGACGGCAAAGACGAACACGGCGAACATCTGCCCGTTGACCTGCTGCGGCCCCAGATAGCGCCAAAAGGCCACAAGGTTCAGATTCACGGCGTT
>DAOTYL010000026.1:0-5196 GCA_034434955.1 Anaerolineae bacterium
AGAGTCTTGCGGAATGCCGGACCGCCGATCGGTAGACGACCTGAGCATTGAGGAACTGGAACGCATCCTCAGCATCAAGAAGCGCGAGGCCCGTCTGGCCCGCCTGCAGCGCTTTGAACAGCTAGGGCGGCGGCGCAGCGACTTGCCTCTGCCTGAGATCGGTGTGGGGCCAGCGGGCAGCGGAGAGGAAGCGGAAACTATCCCCCACGAGTCATTCGTACAGGCCGAAATGGCAGCACGCAGACAGCAGCGCGACCGGCTGCTATTGGCCATTGAGATAGCTGCCGTCTTGGGCCTTGTGGCGACGCTGATCGTCGCGGTGCTGACACTACGCGAGCTGAACTCCCAAACAGCACATAGGCGGGGAGAGGCAGCGGTTGGGGGATCAGAAGCCACGGCGACGCCGCTTATCAGCGCAGTGGTGTTGCCGGGTGGACATACTCCGCCTACGAACCCGGGCGGAGCGCAACCGAATTACAATGAAGTGCCGGCGCACCTGCGGCCGCTGGTTGAGCAGCAGTTTGCCGGGCCGGTGATTGTCCCCACCCCTGGCCCGGCGACGGCCATCCGACTGCGCATTCCGGCGTTGGAACTGGATGTGCCCATTGTACAAGGTGACGGATGGGAGCAACTCAAGAAGGGTGTAGGGCAACACATCGGTTCGGCTAATCCTGGCGAGGCGGGCAACGTGGTGCTCTCCGGGCACAATGATATTTACGGCGAGCCTTTCCGTTACTTGGACCGACTGCAAGAAGGCGACGAGATCATCATCAGCACCCAGACTCAGGACTTTACCTATGTGGTGGTGGAGACCCGCATTGTATCGCCAACCAATGTAGAAGTGATGGCTCCCACACATGAGCCGATCGTAACGCTTATCTCATGCTATCCGTATCTGGTCAATACCGAGCGGATTGTGGTTATTGCGGCGCTGATGGAGTAAAGTTAAATAGTTCTGCGAGGGGAGCAGGATAACCTATCCAGAAGGAGCATCTGCGAAAAGGCTATGGGAAAGAAATCACTGCGCAGGAGACGTGGCGCCTCTGCACCTTTGGCGAACACCTTGGCGGGCACAACTTCTAGCCGTGAGGTTGATCTTGCGGAAGAGTATCGCTATGTGATTGAGGATTTGAAGCGCGTCGGCATCATTGCCGCCGTGCTGATCGGGGCGTTAATAGCGCTCTCATTCTTCCTGTAGAAAATGCGCAGTCGGGCCGCAAGCCCGACTGCGCATTCCCCATTCTGGTCGGGGCGGGCGGACTTGAACCGCCGACCTCTGCGTCCCAAACGCAGCGCGCTGGCCGACTGCGCTACGCCCCGTCTGCGAGGGTAGTATACCTTTACCTCCGACAAACATCAACCTGAGCTGGTGGGCAGGCTATTAGGTTGCATCTCTGGCGTGGGCGTGGCGGTTGAATCCGGCCCTCCGGTGGGCAACGGAGCGCCCATATCCGGCGTCGGGGAGGTCAGACACGCCTCGCGAGCCTGATCGGCGAGATCGGCCAAGGTATTATCCCACTCTAGATCGAGCGCAAGACGATACTGCGCCTCAGCATCACAAGGCGCGCCCTGCGCAACCAATTGATCGCCATACTTGATATAGGCTTCCCGTAACCGATCTGCTACATCACGATAGTGGGGCGCAACCTCGTAGATGGCCTCAAAGTTAGCGAGCACCACTGGCCAATTGAGGTTCCAGTAAGTTTTGCCCACAGTGTAAAGCGTAGCCAAGTAGCGCTCACCGGCGGCCTGATCGTCCAGAGGGCGGATTTTCTCCGCCTGATCGAGCAGGAGGATGCCCTCCTCAATACGGTCACCGCGCACATAGATCAGCCCCAGAGTGGAGAGCGCAGTGTAGAGCATCTCCTTGACTTCGACTTCACGGTAATGCGGATCGAGTGCCTGAATCTCCTGCAGGCGGGCAATGGCCGACTCCCACTGCTCATTGTTGAAGTAAGACTGTGCCTCAGCAAAACGCTCGTCAAGCGTCTCGGCGCTGCTGGTGGGGACGATAGCAGTAGGCACAGGGGTATAGGCCTGAGTCAACATGCGCTCGGCTACACCTAGCCAGTCGGCGGCGCCTGGATAGTCGGGCGCACGTGCCAAAATCCAGCGGAAGCGCTGGGCGGCCAGCTCATAGCGCCCTTGTTCCATGTCGGCCAATCCCAGCCGAAACTGGAGGTCGAGATCGGCCACAGTGGTCTGGGTGGCGTGGAGGCTACGCTCCTTTTGGCCGGCAATCACGCCGCCGCTGGCAGCCAAGAGCAGGGCAGTAGCGAGCACGCAGGCGATAAGGCCGATCAGGAGTATAGATGATGAGAAGACCTGCGCCAGCGGGGACGGACGGCGATACGCCGCCTCGTCGTAGAGCGGAGCAGGCAGCATTTCAAGATCACCCTGATCAGGTGCTCGCCCCATGCTCTTCTAGCCTATCCAAAGAGAGGACCGCTTCAAGACAGCAGACCGCGCAGCCCTATAATAGCGTTTCGGCGAATGGCCGTCTACCCGGAAAGCAAACGTAGAGACTGGTCGCCCTTCGGCCACAAAAGAAAGGGCGCATCGCTGTTCAGGAGGGATGCGCCCTTTTGTGGCCTCCTCCCTTCCGCGATCAGGCCTCACGGGCCTCCTCAGCGACCGGGATGTAACCGTGCTCCTCCAGATAAGCAAGCACCTTGGCAGCGCTCTCTTCAGGCGTTTCCAGATGGGTATTGAGGATAATCTCCGGATTGAGCGGCGGCTCATACGGATCGGAGATGCCGGTGAAGTTGGGGATTTCGCCTGCCAGTGCCTTTTGGTACATGCCCTTCACATCGCGCTCAATGCACACCTCGAGCGGGGCGTTGACGAACACTTCGATAAAGTTGGTGGTCTCACGGCGCACCATGTCGCGTACAGCGCGGTAGGGCGAGATGAAGCTGGCGATCACGCCAATGCCGTTGCGTGAGAGAAGCTTGGCCACAAACATCACGCGCTCGATGTTCTTGTCGCGATCTTCTTTAGAAAAGCCCAGGTCGCGCGTCAGCGATTGGCGCACCACGTCGCCGTCCAGCCGCTCGACCTTCACACCGCGCCGCTTCAGTTCGGCTTCCACGATCTTGGCGATGGTGGTCTTCCCGGCGCCAGAAAGGCCGGTCATCCAGAGGGTGAATCCAGTTTGCTCGCTCAAGTCTCACCTCATAATTGGTTGGGATGGTACCGGCGGCGGAGTATACCGTATCTGGAGCGGCGAATCGAATCGGCCTCCGCCGCCCGAAAGAACACTCTCACCCATAAAGGTCCGCCCGCGTCCAAGGATGACCACTGGCACCCTGCTCATCGTTCTTTGAAAGCAAGGCCTGATAGACGTTGATCCGGCTGCGCGAGAAGCCATATGAAGAGGCTGCCATAAAGAGCCGCCACACGCGATAAGTGGGTTCATCCACATACTGTAGAGCCTGATCGTGGTGCGCTTCTAGGCGGTTGACCCAGTGGCGCAAGGTCAGGGCGTAGTGCTCACGCAGCGCTTCCACATCGCGCACCTCAAAGCCGGCTCCTTCAGCGACACGTAGTGTCTCGTGGATGTCTACTAACTCCCCATCGGGGAAGACGTAGCGGTTCATAAAACTGTTGCGGCGCATCAGCAGACGGCTCAGCAGGCCGCTGCGCGGCACATGGCTGCTCATACTGCCGATGCCGTGATTGAGGAACAACCCGCCGGGCTTCAGCAATGCCCACGCTTTGGCGAAGTAGAGAGGCAGCAGTTTCGCCCCCACATGTTCAAACATCCCTACGCTGACCAATTTATCAAAAGGTGTGTCGGTGGGCACTTCGCGGTAATCCTGAAGCAACACACGGCAGCGGTCGGCTACGCCAGCCTCGGCGATACGCTGACGTGCCAGCGCAACCTGCTTCTCACTGAGGGTGATACCTGTCACGTCCACGCCATAGTGCTGTGCAGCGTAGATGGCCAGGCCACCCCACCCACAGCCGATATCCAGCAGGCGCTCGCCGGGCTTTAAGCGTAGCTTGCGGCAGATGTGCTCCATCTTCTGGAGCTGGGCAGTGTGGATGTCCTCTTCTCCCGTCTTGAAATAGGCACAGGAGTACACCATGCGCTCGTCCAGCCACAGTGCATAGAAGTCGTTGGAAACATCATAGTGGAACTGCACGGCCTGTCGGTCGCGGCGCAGTGAGTGGAGACGCCCTTTGGGGCGCAGGCCTGGGCGTATCGTCTCGGCTTGAGAGGATGGGGGCAGCTTGAGCAGAAGATAGGCCAGCTCGACCAGATCGCGGGTGGAAAGCGCAGCTCGCTCAAAGTAATCCAGCAGACCTGTCGCGGCAATGATGTCGCCTTCAATGTCGAAGTCGTCAAAGATGAAGGCTTCCCCCAGATGGAGTTCACTGGGCAGCAGGAACATACGCCGCAGCGCTCCGGGATGTTTGATCGCCAGCGTGAAGCGCGGCTTGCCCTCCGCAGGTGCGATTGGGTATGAACCATCCCATAGGCGAATGGCAAAATCAGGTGGGCCATAATGGGCGAAAATGCGTTGGAGAACTACCGTACTGATGTGGAGGTAGCGTGCATTATCAGGGGAGGAAGAGGCGTGAGCCACAGAGGTTGCTGTGCCGGTCATCGTTACCCTCCTTTTGCTCTGCGAACGCACCACATCTTGCTCTCATTATACGGCGCTTTGAGATGCGCTGTCAGAGGCGGGCGAGGTTCACAAGTACAACCGTGAGGGTTACCAGACCAGCAGTGAAAGCAGCGACTGAAAGCCAGACAAAGGAGGGTGAGGAGCGATCCTCAATACGGATGAGGTCGGGGGTGCGCTCGCGGATGGCGAGGCGCGGGGAGGTCAGCCAACCCAACGTCAGACCGCAGATCAACCCGCCTATGTGCGCCCAGTTATCTATGCCGGGGGAGAGGCCGATCAACAGGTTGAAGACGATGGTCATGATGATATTGCCGATCAGGCTGCGGGTGTTGGCAATCAGGTCGCGGTTGATGTAGAGCATGGGCAGCATGGCGCCGATCAAGCCGAAAAGGGCGCCACTCGCTCCAACGGCGGGGTTCAGATTGAGCGCAAAGCTGGCCAGAGAGGCCCCTATGCCTGAGAGAAAATAGATGGCAGCAAAGCGGGCCGTCCCAAAATGACGCTCTACCCAGGGGCCGATGCGGTAGAGGAAGTAGCCGTTAAAGACTAGATGTAGAATGCC
>DAOTYL010000027.1:0-4571 GCA_034434955.1 Anaerolineae bacterium
CCCATCACCCGCCCCGCCATCTGAATGGGGACGCTCATCTCGGAGCGCGTGTCTTCCACACTGGGGCCGGGGACGTAATCGGGCGACTGGGTGACATCGGGAACGAGCTGCGCTTGACCGGTACGCGCAGCCTTAGGGATCAGGCCCCCATCATCGAGGGCGTAGGACAATTCCTCGACCATCCAGCGCACGCTGTGCGGCCCTGTTCCGGCACGGAACACAAGGCGCTCTCCGATGCGCACGAAGATATGCGCCCGCTGGTAGCCGAAGGTCTCAGCGATCAGCTCCACCAGTCGATCGAGCAGCTCATCTACATCAAGGATGGAGGCGATAGCCTGACTGGCCTGCACCAACGTCTCAAGTCGTTGGGTGAGCCGCCGCTCGGCCTCGTAGGTCTGTGCCTGCTCTATAGCCAGCGCGATCTGCGCCGCCAGCGTCTCCAGCAAGAAGACGTCTTCATCCCCAAAGGCGTTGAGGCGGTCACTTTGCACATCCAACACGCCCAGCACACGGTCCTCAACCTTCAGTGGCAGGGCGATCTCACTGCGCGTGGCGGGCAGGGTGTCTAGCTCCCGGTAGCGAGGGTCCTACGCCACATAGCCCGCTAACGCCGTCTCCCCGCGGCTGGCTGCCCAACCGATCATGCCCTGCCCCATCTCAATAGGCGGCACGTCACGAAACACGTCGTCCGTGCTGGCGCCGACATGCACCTTGTCGCCCTCTACCACGAAGATGCTGACAGCGTAGTAACCGAAGGTCTCCCTAACCAAAGCGACAATTTGGCGAAAGAGGTCGTGCAGCGGCTGCACACGCGAGATGCGCGCACTGACCTGACCCACCAATTTCAGCTGCTCCGCACGGCGGCGGGCACGTTCGTAGAGCTGGGCATTGCGGATGGCCCATGCGGCTTGATTCGCGAGCGCGGTTAGCAGGTGGAGATGCTCCTCGGTGAAGTGCTGCGGCTCATGACTTTGCACAGCGATGAGACCAATAGTCTCGGTACCGGCAATGAGAGGCACAAACAGCCCACTACGGGGTGGTGAGGTGAGATCGAAGGCGGGAGAAGCAGGCAGATGCTCACGCTCGGCCTCAAAATCACGCACCAGCAGCGGCTGACCGGATTCGCGCACCCAGCCCACGATGCCGCGCCGCCCCCCATAGGGGAATACCTGTTGAGACAGGCGATTGCCGTCGCGCACCCACACCTTGATGTGGTAGGCGTCCCCTTCAAAGAGGCCGATCTGGAACAGCGCTGTAGGGATGAGGCGCCCCGCCTGCGTGTAGATCAGTTCACACAGGCCGTCTACGTTCAGCTCGGCACGCTGCAAGGCGCGTCCGATCTCGTTCAGGCTGGTGAGCTCCGCCAGCGCACGGCGTGCCCGCCGCTCACCTAAGCGAAACGCCCGCCAAGCGATCAGCGCACCAAGGCCGGCCAGAATAGCCAGCGCTACCAGTATTCCTAAGCCGTAGGGCATAAATGCCACCTGCGGGATCAGGAGTGGGGCGTCAGAGCAGCCAACGCCTCGTCACGCCGCTCAGTGATGGTGAAAAGCCGCGTGAAGCCCACCGTATCTACAGTCTCGTAGATGGCCGGCTGAAGGGCGCACAGCACCAAGTTGCCCCCTTTTTGGCCTGCTTGGCGCCATGCTCCCACGAGCGCTTTCAAACCGCGGCTGGAGATATAGGTCACCTGCTCCATGTCAACCACCAGCCAGATGTACCCTTCATCAAGCAAGCGGCGCAGCGTCTGCTCCAGAACGGGCGCAGCGGAGGAATCCAGCCGCCCTGTGGGGATCAGCACCGCCACGCCGGCCGCCGGATGCTCCACGCGCAGAGAGTCTTGCATCGCTGCCTCCACGATCGGCGTCTGGCGCTTGACCATCACGAGGCGGTTCCCCTTTTCCCCAAACTCGAAACGCACCTCATCCATCACCCGCCGCATAAGGTAGAGTCCGATTCCGCCGGGCTTCAAGTCCTCTAAGTTGGCCCCGATAGGCGGCTCCGGCACAGTAGAGGGATCAAACGGCCGTCCTTGATCGAGCACCTCGATCTGACACACGCCCGGCTCAACGGTACAGATTACCTCGATGTCGCCGATCCCCTCACCCCCATAAGCGTGCTCGATAACGTTGGTGCAGGCCTCGTCCGCTGCCATCTGGCAGTGGAACTGCCCCGCCTCGTTCAGCCCGGCAGCAGCCGCCGCTTCACCGACAAAGCTCGTGATAAGCGGGATATTCTCATAGCGACCGGGTACGGTCAGCCGGCGAACGTCAGCCATAGGGCCTCGCGGAACCCCCATTCCTGCTGTGAAGAGCGTGCTCAAAAGCTTCCCACAGCGTTGATCGGATCGTCAAATATCTGGAAGACGGCATCCATGCCGGCCAGTTGGAGCACCTCGCTAACCCGCTCGGAGGGTGCGCTGAGACGCACATCGCCGCCCGCCGTTCTGGCCCGTTTGAGCGCCGCCACCAGTTCGCGCAGGCCCGCGCTGCTGATATACTCGACCTTCGACAGATCGACCACTAAGTTCGGTGCCCGCTCCAGTCGCTGATTCAGTACCTCGCCTAATTGCCCGGCAGTGCTGCTGTCTACTCTTCCCTCGACTTCAACAAGGTCTACGCGGTGCAGTTCCCTCACCGAGATAGTGATGGACATGAAAACGCTCTCCTCTCTAAATAATCACTGCCTCAGAGGCAGTTGGCCGTATCCTGCGCGTGGCGCGATTATACATTGTCCGCTACCGTGTCACAACGCGGCCACCCAGCGACCTATAGCCGCTGCTGTATCCGTGTGCTACAATCTCTGCGCTCTCCTGTCGAGAGGGGATAGCGTTTACCGGTTATCGGGCTGCAGCAGGATACGCAATGTGCGCTCAAACAGAGGAAGACGGCTGAAAAATGGGCAGTGGCGACAACGACAGCCGGGCAATGTGGCTGCAGATCAAGGGCGCTTTTTGGCAGGGCATTGGCGCAGGCATCCTGATGGCCATCGCCTTTATGGCGGGATTTCTCTATCGTCAGTACGTCTTCGCTCCGCCAACCTCCCATACCTCCTTCCGCCTGCTTTCCGAAATTGATGCGCTCCTTGAGCAGTATTATCTCTATGAACTGCCCGATGAAGCGACACGCATCCATGGAGCCGCCAAAGGGTTAGTGGCCTCGCTCAATGACCCTTATACGTTCTTTGTCGAACCGCAGACGGCCGACGTTGACGCCACCAATCTGGCCGGGCGCTTTGGCGGCATTGGCGTTGAAGTCACCCGCGACGAAGAGGGTCACTTCGTGATCGCCACCGTCTACCCTGACAATCCGGCAGCCGAGGCGGGGCTGATGGTAGGCGATATTATCGTTGCCGTTGACGGCGTGGTGATGGACACAAGCGCAGCAGATATGAATCAGCTTCTCTCCGCAGTACGCGGGGAGATTGGCACGCCTGTTACGCTCACCATTCAGCGCGGCACCCAGACTTTCGAGGTGCGCCTCATCCGCGCTGAGGTGCTTATCCCGTCAACCTTCTGGCGCGTTGTGGAACAGGACCCCCGCGTGGGTTACATTCAGATTACGCGCTTTACCGAGCGTGCGCCTGAAGAAGTGCGGCAAGCTATCGCTGAGCTCCACGATCAAGGGGTCAGCGCCTATGTGCTCGACCTGCGCGACAACGGCGGGGGATTGGTAGACGCCGCCATCCGTATCACCGGCGAGTTCCTCGACGGTGGTGTGGTGCTCTACGAGCAGCGCACCGATGGCGAACAGGTCTACAACGCGCCGCGCGGCGGGTCGGCGCTGGATGCTCCGCTGGTGGTGTTGATCAACAATGGCACGGCCAGCGCGGCGGAGATCGTGGCCGGGGCGCTGCAAGATCGAGGTCGGGCTGTGCTGGTCGGCCAGCGCAGTTTTGGCAAGGGCACCGTGCAGACCATCCTGACCCTGAGCGACGGATCATCGGTGCACATCACCACTGCACAATGGTTCACACCTGGCCATCATCCCATCGCTGCACAAGGATTGACCCCCGATATCGCCGTGGAGCCGGCGCAAGGCGAAGACACTGCCCTGCTCGCCGCACTGGAGGTGCTGGCTGCGCAGCTCGGCCAAGCGAGAGAGAGGGTTCACCGGATAGGGAGAGTCTCGTCAGTGATGAGTTTTAACTGAAGGGGCATAGATGAGCGAGAGCGCACTGCAACCAAAAGGGGGATTTAGACGCGCCGCGCTGTTCGTCACGCTGGGCATAGTGCTGAGCGGGGCTATTTTTGCCTCCGGTGTGATGACGGGGATAGTGCTGGACAGCAAGCTGCTTCGGGGGGCGAACCTGCAACCACCCACCCTGCCCAACATTGCCGCACTGGAATCGTCAGGCCAACCGCAGACCGCCGAAGAGGAGGTGGATATGACCACCTTCTGGGAGGTCTGGGACACACTGGAGGACCGCTTTTACTACGAGCTGCCGTCGCCGCAGGAGCGCGTTTACGGTGCGATCGAGGGCCTTATCAACTCGCTGAATGATCCCTATACCTCCTTCGTCAGCCCAGAAGTCGCCCGCATTCTTGAAGAGGACAACTCCGGCACCTTCGA
>DAOTYL010000028.1:0-20220 GCA_034434955.1 Anaerolineae bacterium
GTGAGGGGTAGGAATTGCGGCCATGAACCCTCATGACCTCCTGCAGCAAGCGATCACGGCAGCACGGGCAGGCCAAAAGGAAGAGGCACGCAGGTTGCTTGTGCAGGTTTTAAAGGCTAATCCGCGCAGCGAAGCAGCCTGGCTGTGGATGAGTGCCGTAGTTGAGACACCCGCCGAGCGCATCCACTGCTTGAAGCAAGTGCTAGTCATCAATCCGCAGAATGAAATGGCACGTAAGGGCCTGCGAGCGCTGGGCGCACTGGAAGTGTCCGAGCCACCGACGCCTGCGGCAGTATCGGCCCCCGTTACCACCCCACCGCCGCCTGCGCCGGATGGCGTGCCGTTGATCAGCGCTGAGCGCATCGCTCAAGCTCAGCGCGAAGCCGATGCCGTGTTGAACGCCATCCGTACAGAGGAGCGGTTGGGCGATCTGCCTATTGAGTGGGGCAGAGGCGAGGAGTTGCGCATCCGCCCCCGCCCACAGGTGGACCTACGGCCCAGCCCCATGATGTTGGTCATTGCAGGCAGCGTGGTGCTGGTGATCGCAACCATAGTGCTGATCTCAACGCTGGGGCGGGCGATACGCGCCCGGCAAATAGAAGCAAGCCTCGCCCTGACACCGGCGATCAGCACCCCCACGCCGTTTACCACAGCTACTCCCCGCCCGACACGCACTCCCACGCCAGTTGGCACACCGCGCCCCGCCGAACCAACGCTCCCGCCGGAAAACGCCCCGCGCGGCGATCTGCGTTTCGGCATGACGCCCACGCCACCCTATATCGCCACGCCACATCCCACCCTCCCACGTCTCAACGAAGCCATCGCCGCTTTCTATGACGGCCGCTACGAGGAAGCACTGACTCTGATCGAGGAAGTACGGGCCGGCGGCGATCTCCCCATTGACGGCTACTACGTGGAGGGCATGGCACGCCTCTATCTGGGTGACGTGGAGGGCGCACAGGCCGCATTCGAGGCAGGGTTGGCGCAGGATGAGGGGTTTGCGCCACTCCACGCCGCCTTGGGGACGATCTACCTCCAGCAGGGCGCATTCGAGCGTGCCAAGCGCGAGAATGAGCGGGCCAAAGCGCTTAATCCGCGGCTGGTGCAGGCCTATATCAACCTAGCGCAGATCGCCATCGCCGAGGGCAACTATGAGGCAGCATTGGCCGAGGTAGAGGCCGGGCGTGCGGTGCGCAAGTACGATGTTAACTTGCTGGTGCTGGCCAGCACTGCTTACCTTGCCAGCGGCGATGCCGAGAACGCAACGGCCTACGCTCATCTAGCGACCTACATTGACCCCGGCGCTGAAGACGCTGTGTTGGCACTAGCGCGGGGTCGGCTGGCGCTGGGGCTGGATGAGTTGGCGATCATCGGCCTGGAGGATTATGTGTACGGCGTCAACCTCTCCAGTGTGGAGGCCTGGACCCTGCTGGGACAGGCTTACGGTAGGACAGGCCGCCCAGAGGATGCGCTAATGGCCTTCGCACGGGCGCTACAGGTGAGCGCCGACGCCGCCCCTGTGCTGGCAGCACGCGGTCAGTTCTATCTGGACCAAGGGCGCTACGATCTGGCCTACGCCGATCTCAGCGCCGCGCTGGAGGATGGCGGGGGAGCGCCGGACGCGCGTTGGGCGCGGGCACAAGCGGCTTTTGCACTGGGCTACTACGACGAGGCCCTTAAGGATATAGAAGCCGTGCGTAGGGCAAAGCCCAACGAGCAAGAAGTGGAGACGCTCTACGTGCGCACGCTGGCGGAAACAGGACACTATGAAGAGGCCGTCACGGCAGCCAGCGAGGCATTGGGACTGCTGCTGAGCACAGAGCAGCAGGGATACGTCCTTGAGGCGCGAGCACGCTCCCTCTATCATCTGGGCCAATTCGCCGATGCGCAGCGCGACATTGAGCAAGCGCTGGTTATAGCCCAAACGGGCATACGCCACTATTATCACGCTCTGATCCTCGCTGAGCTGGGTGAGCTTAACGCCGCCATCCGCGAGCTGGAGTGGGTACTGTTCTGGGATCGGACGTTGGGTTATCCCTTTGCTCAGGACGCGCAGAGGCAGCTTGAGGTGCTCTATGAGGCGCAGGCAGCGGCGAGGGCGACGGCTACGCCCACACCCACTGTGACGCCCACCTCAACCGCCACACCGAGACCTACCACATCGCCAACGCCCACCGCCACACGTACCTTATCCCCCACCCCCCATGCGACCCTCACGCGCACCCCTACACCGGAGGCAACCGTGCCCGGTGAGTCCCCCTAGGTGTGTAGAGTCGCGGCATGGCAACGGAACTCACCACGCTTGAGGGCACAGTTGAGCGCATAACCTACTACAGTGCGGAGGACGGCTACAGCGTGATCCGCCTGCTGCCGTCCACGTCGCTTGGGCTCCGGAGCAGCGGAGGCGAAAGCGGGAGTGAGCTGGTGACCGTCGTCGGTAACCTGCCCGAGGTTGCTCCGGGCGAAAGCCTGCAAATCGAGGGTGTTTGGCAAACCCACCCGAGCTACGGAAGGCAGTTCCGCGCCGAGAACGTGCGCCGCATCACACCCGCAACTGTGGAGGGCATCCGCCGCTACCTCGGTTCGGGGCTGATCAAGGGCATCGGGCCGCGCAGCGCCGAGCGCATCGTCAACCATTTTGGGCTGGAGACGCTGAACGTCCTTGACCATGATCCAGACCGCCTGCTTGAGGTAGACGGCATTGGGCCGTATCGCGCTCGGTTGATCAAACGTGCCTGGGCCGAACAGCAAGAGATCAAGAATGTGATGCTGTTCCTGCAAGAACACGGCATCTCAACCAGCCTAGCGGTGAAAATCTACAAAGCCTATGGCGACAACGCCATCCAGCAGGTGCGGGACGACCCATATCGGCTGGCGCGGGACATCTACGGTGTGGGTTTCAAGACCGCCGACAAGATCGCCCGCGACCTCGGGCTGCCGCCGGACCATCCTGCGCGGCTGGAGGCAGGGTTAGTGTACGTGCTCAATCAGGTGGTGGATGACGGGCATATGTACCTGCCCGCAACGGAACTGATCCAGCAGGCAGCGGAATTGCTAGAGGTCCCTCCCGACGAGGTGCAGGGCGCACTGGAACGCGCCGTCGCCGCCGAGATGGTGAAACTGGAGACCCTACCCAGTGAGGCGGAGGAAGGGGCGACTTTGGCCGTGTACTTGCCTGCCTTGTACCACGCCGAAGTGGGGGCAGCGCGCAGCTTGCGGCGCATCATCGATATGCCCTATTCCCACCTCTCGTTGCCGTTATGGCAAGTGGACTGGTCTTCTCTGATCGCGAAGGCAGCAGCAGAATCGGACATCCCTCTCACCGGGCAGCAGAAAGCGGCGATCCACAAAGCGCTGACGCACAAGGTTAGCATTCTCACCGGCGGCCCGGGCACCGGCAAAACCACCACCCTACGCGCCCTGATCCGCGTGTTGCAGCGTCAAGGGGTGCGCTTTGCGCTGGCCTCCCCAACCGGACGGGCAGCCAAGCGGCTCAGCGAGGCAACCGGCCAGCCTGCCAAGACCATCCA
The DNA here is from genome assembly GCA_034434955.1 of Anaerolineae bacterium. GTDB lineage: Bacteria > Chloroflexota > Anaerolineae > Aggregatilineales > UBA3940 > DAOTYL01. The sequence goes on from DAOTYL010000028.1 coordinate 3,531, forward strand.
CCGTATGTTAGGCTACTCGCCGGCGCAGGGCTTCCTGTTCCATGAGGAGAACCCTCTGCCCGCCGATTTCGTGATCGTAGACGAGTGCTCTATGCTGGACTGTGTGCTGGCATATGCACTTTTCCGCGCCATCGACCCGCGCTCCCATCTGCTGCTCGTGGGGGACGTGGATCAACTTCCCAGCGTGGGCGCAGGAGATGTGCTACGTGACCTGATCGCCTCACAAATGGTGCCGGTGACGCGACTCAGTACCGTCTTCCGCCAGCAAGCAGGCAGCACGATCATAGAGAACGCCCATCGCATCAATCACGGCAAGCTGCCGCGCTTTCCGGACGAGGCTGATGACTTCTTCCTCTTCAAAATCCCCGATGACCCAACGCGGGCGGCAGAGTTAGTGGTGGACATCGTGCAGAACCGCATCCCGCGCCGCTTTGGGCTGCACCCGCTGGATGATATTCAGGTCATCGTACCTATGTACCGAGGGCAAGCGGGCGTGCTGGCATTGAATCGGCAAATGCAGGCAGCGCTCAACCCGCCGGGACGACCCGCTGAACGACTCATCGGAGGGACGATCTTCCGCGTGGGTGATAAGGTGCTCCAGACGCGCAACAACTACGATAAGGATGTGTTCAACGGCGACATCGGGCGCGTGCACGCCTTCGACTTCACCGAGCAGACCATGACGGTGAACTTCTACGACACATTGGTGACCTATGATTGGTCAGAGGCAAGCGAGCTGACCCACGCCTACGCTATTAGTGTGCACCGCTCGCAGGGCAGCGAGTACCCGGCAGTAGTGATGCCAATCCTGACCCAGCATTACATGCTGTTGCAGCGCAACTTGCTCTACACAGCGGTCACGCGGGCCAAGCGCCTCGTGGTGTTGGTCGGTTCCATGAAGGCTATCGCCATTGCGGTGGGGAACGATGCGGTTTCGCACCGCTATACAGCCCTCGCTGCGCGGCTGCGCGGTGAGTTTTAACCTTCCACTCAACCTTTGCTATCCAGCAAGCGGCGTAATTCATCAGGGGAAATGTGTGCTGTCATATCGATGCACAGTGGCGTGACGGCTACAAATCCCGCCCTAAGCGCCCCGGCGTCGGTGTCGAGGCTGGCGTCAGGCGGCAAGTTGATCGTATAGCCCAGCGGCCCTTCATCCTCTAACGCCGTGCGACGGGGAGGCAAGGGGACAAAGTAAGGACGCCGCTCGAGGCGTGTCACCCGCCAAGGGGTCTGGGGGGTGGCCTGTGCCGGAATCTCCACCTTCAGCACGTCTACGTTGGGCGGGCGTTCGATAGAGAGCCAACGCTGGGCAAAAAAGCGCGTGAAATGGATCGCGGCGTTGAAATCTACCGAGTCATCGTGCTCGGTGAACAGGCGCACATTGGTGACCTGCAGCGAGACGGCAATGGCTGGGATGCCCTGTGCAGCAGCCTCAATAGCCGCCCCCACTGTGCCGGAGATGGTGACCCCTATCCCCACGTTCTCGCCGTAATTAATGCCCGAGACGGCTAAAGCAATGGGGCGCGGAGCCAGCTCCAAAATGGCGTGCTCAACGGCCTGCGCCGGTGAGGCGTTGGCCCCATAGGCCTCCCATGATTGCCCACCAAAGTGAATAGCCGTCTTGAACAGGCGCCCATCATAGTAAGCGGGCATGCTACGCCCCATGCTGGTCTGCTGGGTGCTTGGCGCGACGATCAGTAGCTCCCCCACTGGATCGAGCGCAGCAGCAGCGGCGGCTAGCCCCGGCGATTGAATGCCGTCGTCATTGGTGAGTAAGATGAGCGGTCTTGTCATGTGCCAAATGTCCCGATCCGATCGCGGTGTGAGTTTAGCATCTAATCCCCCGCGTTTCAAAGACGTGCAGTGTTTCAGCGCAAGCGCCCATCATTGCCAGCCCCTGCTCCTTCTGCTACAATCCCGCGCATGGAAGATGTCAAGCCGCGCACGCTGACTATCCGCTCGGCCATGCCCAGCGACTACGAGTACTGCCTGGGCCTTGACCATACCGTCAGCACTGAACACGTGTGGCAGATGGTGCTTGACGAGAGCGAAGGCACGTTGCAGATCGCTTTCCGCACAGCACGCCTACCGCGCTCTACGAAAGTGCTCTACCCACGCAGCGGCGAGGCGCTGGTGCGCTCATGGGAGCTGCATGCTGCCTTTCTGGTGGCCTTGTGGGATGATGTGGTGGTCGGCTATGTTAACGTGCGCGAGGAGTCGGCGCAGCAAACGGCTTGGGTGGCCGATCTGGCTGTGGATCGCTCCTATCGGTTGCGCGGGATCGGCACCGCCTTGATCAACGCGGTGCGCCGCTGGGCTATTGACCGCAATCTGCGCCGCCTGATCGTGGAGACGCAGACCAAGAATTATCCGGCCATTCGCTTCCTGCAGAAGCGGGGGCTGGTTTTCTGTGGGTATAATGATCTTTACTATCCTAGTCAGGACATCGCCGTCTTTTTCGGCCAGATTCTGCTATGAGCAGTGGCCGATAAGACGTTATTAATGCTGACAACCGATCTACTATGATAACTAGCCTTGTGCTTTCTACCGGCCCGCTGATCAGCCAGAGTTTCAGCGCCGCCATTGCTATCATCACGGCCTCGTTTCTCCTCTACAGTCTGGTGAAGGACGTGGGCAATCAAGTAGCCCGCGTCTTCAGCTTGCTGCTGCTCTTCGTGCTCATCACCTACATCGGCGATCTGGGTGTAGGGTTCAGCGGCTCGCCGCAGTATGCCGAGGCCTGGCTGCGCTTCCAGTGGCTGGGCATCGCTTTTGCGCCTGCTGCCTATGTCCACCTCTCGCACGCCATCCTGACCATGACCGGCATTACATCGCGTGGGCGGCGTGTGTGGGCTGTGCGCAGCCTGTACCTCATCGCGGCGCTCTTTCTGGCGCTTGTGATGTTCAGCAAGTGGATCGTGCAGAATGTGGTGCTGGAGCCTGCACCGCACTTTAGCCCAGGGCCGGCCTTTGGTGCTTTCCTCGCCTACTTCGTTGGTTCGGTGATCGCCAGCTTCTGGTTTGTCGTGCGTGCCCGCCGGCGCACGCTGACCGCCGCCACCCGTCGCCGTATGACCTATCTGCTCTTCTCCTACGCCGCGCCTGCGTTGGCCGTGTTCCCCTTCCTACTGGTCTCCGGCCGTGTGCTGACCTCGCCGCTGGTGTTCTACGCCCTGCTTATCTCCGCTGATGCTGTGCTGGCAGTGATGATCACCCTCATGGCCTATGCGATGGCCTTCATAGGAACACTGATGCCGGACCGCTTGATCAAGGCGCAGATGCTCCAGTTCTTCCTGCGTGGGCCGGTGGTGGCGATCGCCGTGCTGGCGGTGATCATCTGGGTGCCACGCGCAGGGGCCGTGCTGGGCCTCCCCGGCGATGAGGCAATGCCAGTCTTCGTCGTCGCGTTGATCCTCTGCCTACAGTGGGCGATCACCGTTGTGCGTCCTCATTTGGAGCGCTGGCTGATCTATGTGGGCGATCAGAGCGAGATCCGCCGCATTCAGGAGTTGGAGGAACGCCTGCTCACCGGCGCCGACTTCCATCAGATGCTTGACACCATCCTTGCTGCGCTGTGCGACTATCTGCGCGTGCCGGCGGCCTTTGTTGCCTCGCTCTCAATGAGCAATGGCCCACGTCTGGAGCGCGCCATCGGCCTACGCCCGGAGACGCGGGCCGAGCTGGAAGGCTCAACCGTGCTTGCGGAGAGCGCTCTTAACGGCTCGCTGCCCCAGCCGCAGGATGTGGTAGAGAAGGGGAACGTGTTCGTGTGGCGCGGCTTCTGGCTGATCCCCCTCTACGGGCGGCCGGTGGGTGAAAAGCCGGCTCGCCTCATCGGCGTGCTGGGCGTGGCCGCGCCGGTGGAGAATGGCACACCGCTGGACGAGGAGCGCCACCGCGTGCTGATGGCTCTGGCTGCCCGCACTGCCGAGGTGCTGGAGGACCGCCGCATCCAGTCCGAGGTATTCGCCTCGCTGGAAGGGCTGCTGCCGGAGATGACGGCCATTGAGCATATGCGTGAGGCCGCACGGCATGGCGGTGTGGCCGGACTGGCTGTGCCTACTGAGGAACTGATCAGCAGTCCAGATTTTGTGCAAAAGGTCAAAAATGCCCTGACGCACTATTGGGGTGGCCCACGCCTCACCGACTCGGCCTTGATGGGGCTGGCGGTTGTGCGTCAGGCGCTTATTGAGCATGATGGCAATCCCCAGCGCGCCATGCGGGCCGTGCTACAACGCGCTATTGAGAGCTTGCGCCCGGAAGGGCAACGCAGCATGACCACTGCTGAATGGATCCTCTACAACATCCTTGAGATGCGCTTCATTCAGGGGCGTAAAGTGCGCGATGTAGCCATGCGCCTTGCCATGAGCGAATCCGACCTCTACCGCAAGCAGCGCGTGGCGATCGAGGCTGTCGCCCAGATCGTCGCCGATATGGAGCGCAGCGCTGTTGCCATGCAGAGCAACCTTGCCGGACAGGAGTGAGACACATGCCCGATTTCAGCACCCTCTCGCGGGATGAGCTGCTGAAGCTACTTGATGTCTATGCCAAAAACTGGCTGGCGCACGATGGCTCGTGGTTTCTGGCGCTGGAAGAGCAGTTCGGCCTTGAGACGGCCATAGAGATGGACATCCGCTCTTGGGAGCGCTTCTCCGTAGCCGAGGCGAAGCGTATCATGAAAACGTTTGACATCCCCGAGGGCGGCGGCCTTGAGGCCCTCGAACGCGCCCTCAAATACCGCCTCTATGCGGCAGTCAACGAGCAAGCAACCCGCTGGACGGAGGACGGTGCGTTGGAATTCCGCATGGTAGAGTGCCGTGTGCAATCCACGCGGCGGCGCAAAGGCCTTGCGGATTTTCCCTGCAAAGCGGTGGGGCTTGTAGAGTATTCCCGCTTCGCCAGCACGATTGATCCCCGCATCAAGACCGAGTGTGTCTTCTGCCCCCCCGATCCGGTCGGCGAGGCATACTGCGCGTGGCGCTTCACACTGGAGGATCAATAGCGACGCCGTGACCCACGTCATCACCGGCCTATGTTTGCGAGCCGGCAACTGCGTGACGGTCTGCCCCGTAGATTGTATTGTCCCGGGTTGGCCAATCGAGGAGTGGCCTACCTACTACATCGATCCTGCCGCCTGCATTGACTGCGGGGTGTGCGTCAAGGTGTGCCCTTACAACGCCATCTGGCCGCTGAAGGATGTGCCAGAACCGTTACGTGCCGATATCCAGCGCAACTACGATTTCTTTGCGCGGGGGCCGGGCTACCGCGCACGCGGCACGTCTTGATGCGGAATGACAACAGGGGCGGATGGAGTGCAATCCGCCCCTATCTTTCATGAAGAGGCCTACGGCTGGAAGGTGGCCATCATCTGCTCGCCGATGAGGCCCAACGGCTGCAGTTCATAGATAACTCCCTCACCAGCTACAAATACGGCGCTGTTAGGAGCCAGCATCAGCATAGAGGTGACGCGCACGCCCTGCAAGTTGCCGATGGCGAACGGCTCTACAGTGGCGCTCTGGCCGCCAAAACGAGCCGCCAATATGCCTTCATCAGCAAGCCATTGCTCCACCGTTTTGCCTGCGGCGTTGTCGTACACACGGATGGCCAGTTCCGGCGGCTCCATGTCGGCCAGTTCCGATTGGGCGAGGGTCTGATCCATAAAGTGCACCTGCGCCAGCGGAACTGGCAGGACCTGCGCTTTGCCCTCCATCACCACAATGTTGGCCGGCATGCCCACTGAGAAACCGAACTTCGGGTCAGTATAGGTGCTGACCACCGTGAACGTCTCCCCCCCTGTTTCGGTTTCCCCGGGAACACCACCAGGGGGTACTGCGCCAGGGGCGCCCCCACCGGATGGTGCCGAGGACTGCGGGCCACCGTACTCCTTGCCCGTTGAGTCCACTACGTGGCCCTCGACAAACTCATCTGGCTGAGGTGTAAGATCACCCTCCAGCCCAGCCTCACCGACCATCGTCTGCGCTCCTCCCTGCGATTCGGCAGCGGTGCCCCCTTGCGGGGCAGCACCTGCCGCATCCGATCCGCCCAGTGCCCCCACGGAGTTGCAACCGGCGATGAGCAGAGCCACGCTCAACAGCATTGCCCAAGCAACCCATTTGATCCTCATCTGCCGACCTCCTCTTGTGATGGCCCTCTGTCAGGACCATTGTACAGGATGCCATCGGACAAAGATAACCTACCACCCGCCACCGATGGCTCCACCTCTCTTAATCGAAGACGCCGAACCCGCCCAGAAGGTTCCACTCTCCCCTCGTTCCATCATCCTGTGGTATGCTTGTTCCCAGCAGCCCAACGATAACCCCTACCTCGTTGACGCATCCCCACTGCTATGTTAGGATGATGCCTCACGAGGAGTGACCGAGGATGCTGTCCACCCGCCCCAAGCGCAAGATTTGGAACATCGCCCCTCCAGCCCCTGCCTCCTTTGTGGAGCGTATGGAGGAATTGGGCGTCCATCCCGTTCTGGCGCAGGTGCTGTATCGGCGCGGCTTTACTACGCCCGAAGAGGCTCGTAGTTTTCTAAGCGCCTACGATGAAGATGATAATCCATTCCGCCTAAAGGGCATGGTGGAGGCCGTCTATCGGCTGCGTATGGCCATCCGCCATAAGGAGCCCATCGCCATCTACGGTGACTTCGACTGCGATGGGGTCTGCGCGACAGTGCTGCTGGTGCAGGTGTTGCAGAAGTTGGGGGCTATCGTGCGCCCCTACATCCCCGACCGTGTAGACGAGGGCTACGGCTTAAACAGTCCGGCGCTCAAGAGGCTGGCCGAAGAGGGCACACGGGTCGTGGTCACAGTGGACTGTGGTATCCGCTCCGTTAGAGAGGTTGAGGATGCCAACGCCTACGGGCTGGATGTGATCATCAGCGATCACCACAGTGTAGGGCCGAACCTGCCGCCTGCGCTAGCCGTGATCAACCCCAAGCAGGCGGGCTGTACCTACCCTGAAAAGATGCTGGCCGGTGTGGGGCTAGCCTACAAGATAGCGCAAGCGCTGTATATGGAAGCCCAGCGGCGCGGCTACAAGGGTGGTGAAGGTTGGCGCCCTGAAGATTGGCTCGATCTGGTTGCTATTGGCACAGTGGCCGATATTGCACCGCTGCGGGGCGAGAATCGCAGGTTGGTGCAGGAAGGACTTAAGCAGCTCAACAGCCCCCGGCGGCCCGGCTTGCAAGCGCTCTACGGTACAGCAGGTATCAAACCGGGGCGGGTGAACACTGTGACCATCGGCTTTATGATCGGCCCACGCATCAACGCTGCCGGTCGGTTGCGCTCTGCCCTGCTAGCCTATGACCTCCTCTCCGCTCCCCATCAGGCGGCTGCTGCGCCGCTTGCTCAGCAGCTCGATCAGCTCAATCAGGAGCGCCAACAAAAAACCCTTGAGATGCAAGCCTGGGCCGAGGAGAGTTTCGCAGGCGATCCCGAAGACGAGCCGCTGCTCTTTGCTGCTGACCCTCGCTTCGAGCAGGGTGTGGTAGGTCTGGTGGCCAGCCGCCTCACCGAGCAATACTACCGCCCTTCGGTAGTGGTGCAGGTGGGTGAGCGTGAGAGCCACGCCTCGTGCCGCAGCATCCCGGAGTTTCACATCACCCGTGCGCTGGAGGCTTGCGATGATCTGCTGGAACGCTACGGCGGCCATGCAGCAGCGGCAGGCTTCACGGTGCTTACCGAGAACCTAGAGGCGGTTAGCGAGCGTCTATGGGCATTGGCGGCGGAGACACTGGCCGATTTGGAGCTGGCCCCCGCGTTGGATATTGACGCAGAACTCAGATTGGATCAGATCACGTTGGACCTGGTTAAAGCGCTGCAGAGACTGGAGCCGACCGGCGAAGGCAACCCGCCACCCTTGTTTGTCACACGTGGGCTGATCGTCAAAGGGCGCTTTCCGGTCGGTGCGGACGGTCAACACCTTAAGCTGCAACTCTCAGATGGCACCACAACGGTGGAGGCACTCGCCTACCGCCAGGGCGATCAGCTAGAGGTGCTGCCGGAGATCGTGGATGTAGCCTACCATATTGAGAGCAACGAGTGGAATGGCGCCCAGCGCGTGCAGATGAACCTTCAGGACATTCGCCCCGCCGAGAGCCGATAGCATCAGTGGAAACCCACTTTACACTTGCTACTCCGAAAACCTAGCGAGGCGTACTGACATCTATGAACATCCCCTCTCTGTCGAAACCGTTCCGCTTGATGCTACCTTGGTTGTTGGCCCTTTGGGCCTTGCTGTTAACCCCGACGCAGCGCAGCGCTGCACAGCGCTCCACCGACATGCGTTTTGGGCTGGTCAACGCCTATGAGGCCGGGCCGCAAGCCGTCGCCGAGTCGGGCGCGGGCTGGGAGATCGTCCTGCTACGCTGGGATGCCATCCAGCCTACTGCGCCGACCGAATGGCGCATCCCCCCTGAATTGGAGGAGGGTTTATTTGATGCTCGTGCCGCTGGCCGCGAAGTGGTCGGGGTACTAGTCGGCACGCCGGCATGGGCTACTGACGGCCAGCCGGGGACGGGCGTCCCACGAGGGCTGTACCTGCCGGTGAACGATCCCAAGAACCTGTGGGCTGCCTTTGTGCAGCAGGCGGTGAGCTACTTCGCCGCACGTGGCGTCAACCGCTGGGCGATCTGGCGCAACCCGGATATCCCATCCGGCACACTCGGTTGGGAATGGGATGGGAGCATAGCAGATTACTATCAGCTTGTGAAAGTGGCCTATCTGGTAGCCCACAATGCGAATCCCAATGCACAGGTTCATCTGGGCGGGGTAGGCTATGATCCGGGCTGGTTTGCCCGCTTTCTGGATGTGGTACTCAACGATCCTACCGCTCCGGCTAACAACTTCTATTTCGACGTAGCTACGCTGCACCTGTACTATTCGCCAGAGCGGATTTACACTCTGATGCAGAACCACTTTTATGTGATGCAGCAGAAGGGTTTGCCTCTCAAGGAAGTATGGGTCAACGAGACCAACGCCCGCCCTACTGTCGACCCTCAAGTGTATGCGCCAGATAAGACATTCCGCGAACACCCCAACATCACCCTAGAACAGCAAGCAGCCTTCATCGTACAAGCCTACGCACTGGGCTTTGCCGCCAATCGTGGGGCGCACATTGCCGTTTATCGGCTGGTGGATCATCTGGAAGAAGACGACGAGGAGGCCTTCGGTCTGCTGCGCACCGATGGAAGCGAGCGTCCGGCCTTTCGCGCCTATCAGCTGGTCGTGCGTGAGTTCGGCGGATTTGTCTACGCTCGGCGCGTAAGCGAGGAAACGCACCCCTTGGTGGATTATGTGCGCTTGACTTTTGAGGACAAGGTAACACACGTCGCTTGGGCGCGCACCGAGCGCAACGCCACGCTGATCATCCCCGCTCGCAGCGAAGAAGCCACATTGATTGACTTGGAGGGCCGTCGCTGGCCGGTGAAGCCCCAGAACGGTGTGTACCGTGTGGTGGTTGGGGGCGCAGAGTGCAACGATCCGCAAGAGGGTTGTCTGATCGGCGGCGCACCGTGGCTGCTGGTTGAGGAAGACGTGCCCAACGCGCTGAATGAGACCCCGCCGTCAGTGCAGGTGGAGGAAGGAGGCGAGCTGCCTACACCCAATCCTGCTGTGCTGATGACCATGACTGCGCAGGCGTTGCCCAGCCCCACGCCGACCTTCACACCGTCCCCTAGTGCCACGCCGACCCCGACGCTCACTCCGACGCTGCTCCCTATCCCCACACCGACGGACACTCTCCCCCCGGAGCATACCGCCACACCGAAGGCCCCAGAAACGACAGCAGGACCTGTGTCCTCCACGCCGGAGCCGACCTCACCAGCAGAGGGGATGCCATCTCCGCAGGGCTTTGCCGCGCTGCTGCCCTACCTGTTGGTAGGGCTAGGCATACTGGTAATCGTGATAGGGCTGGGGTATTTTCTCTGGCCTGGGATCGCTGGCAGACGCTAGGGATGCCCTGTCCAAACGATGCGAGGTCTCCCCTAGCACGCCACGCAAGTCATAGACCAGGAATCCCTCGTTCTCGTAAGCAATGGGGAAGTCGTAACGGTGGGGTTTCTCCACCACCAGATAAGATGCGCCATACCGTCGGGCAACGCGGATGATATCCGCTTCGGTGAGGCTGTAGTAGGCCTCTGCAGTGACGGCCTGTGCCAGCGGTGTGCTGTAGTCAAAACGGGCGATGGCCCCCGGCGCCACCTGCTCGAAATCGGCTACCCAGTCATCTAGATATTCCGGATTGAAGGGCATCTCCATCAACTCAGTGAGTGTGGCAGTAGTAGGACGTTCGGAGAAAACCCGCCACCCCGGCACATAGTTGGAGAAGATGTGCGGCGGCGTGATGAAGCACGTCTCGGGAGGAGTGTGCTCTCTAGCCCACAGTTGCACGTCTACCCAAGGGGTGCGTGGCCCATAGACGTGAATCCCCGGCGACCACAGGCCGCTTAGCCGGGTGGCGACCATCACTACCACCATACCGCCGTACACTGCCACCGCCGCCGCGATCTGACGCCAGCGCCTCTTCCCCAACCAGCCGCGCCCAAGCCAGACGAGGCAGGGAACAATAGGGATCAGCCAAGTAATGAAGGCGACAAAGAGGGCGCTTAATGTGCCCTCGTCTGGGTGCCGATCTTGGTAGCCCTTTGCCAGCACATTGGCGAAGTAGAGATAACCAAACGGAAGAAGAAAGACAGCAGCCCGCAAAATCTGCATTTGCAACAATATGGTCACCGGAAGCAGATAGGTGGTGATCACGTTCGCCAACACAATCAGGCCGATGGCATAGACGAAGTGGATCACGGCGCGGTTGTGCTGAGCCGACGGCGCGGCGCGGTAGCCGATCAAGAACAAAGCCAGTGTGCCCAACCCGTTGAGGGTATCAAACAAGATGTAGGGTTGATCGGAGAACAAATAGTAGATAGTCCCCAGCGTGCCCCGCGCGGCCACGTCCAAGATTTCGGGCCGCAGGGTGAGGTCAATGCCGCTGTGATTGACCTTCCAAACCAAAACCGGTGATGCTCCTAGCAGGAACAGGGTAAGAGCGGGCAGTAGCTTGCGCCAGCCGATCTCGCGCCAGCGCAGGAGAGCATCCAGCAGAAGCATGGCAGCCACAAAACCGACGGAAATGGCGTGCAGATTGTACATCAGCCCTAGCAGCAAGAAGGTCAACAGGTAGCGGCGGCGCAGGTACAAGACAAACGCCGCCAGTAAGAAGGGGAAGACAAAAGTGCGGTTGAGCAGGCTGAACTCAATCGCCAGAAAGCCCGGCAGTCCCACATGGGGGAAGACGAAGGCCATCACCGTGATAAGGGCAGCCAGCGGATTATCGAACAAAGTGATGCTTAACTCCCAAAGCATCCAGAAGGTGAGGTAGGTGGCCAGCAGGTGCACGGCGAACATCACCGGTTCCAGTATGCCCAACCGGTAGAAAGGCTGGAAGATGAACCAGAAGAAAGAGTAGTGCACAAAGCGCAGGTCGAGGAACTTGTCGCCCGGGTAGAGCGAGGGATCGACGCTTTTCTTTAAGTAGGGGATGTGCACCGACTGGTCGAAGGTGCCGAAATGATAACCGATCAGCACCACGGCAAACAGCGCAGCAACCAGAAAGAGAAGGTGGCGCAATAGCGCGGAGCGCATCAGCCGGTCAGCAAGGGAATTGAGCACAAGCAGCTCTCCTATTAGGTGAATATGGAGAGGGTCGGGCAAAGTGTACACTTTACCGAGCGTTTATCGGATGTGCAAGATAGCGCAATGTTTCAGCGCAAACGCGACTTGGCGATGAACTGAGCAGGGATGCGCATGCCCAGCACCAGATGGGATTGTCAAGATATCACCAACGCTCTCGAGCACCTGTTTCTGGACCAGTGGCAGGGCGTACCCCTGTGCCTTCCCTGTCGAATCTGCCCTCTGCTGATAGTAAAATAGGGATGTATCGGTCGCGCCAAGTGCTAAGGAGGAGATCATGATGAGCCGTTCGGTGTTGCGCTGGGCCGTCATCATCCTGACCGTCGTCACGGCCCTCATCCATCTCATATTGGGCATCGGCGGTTTGGTAGGCCAGCCGGATGTCTTGAGTGTGCTCTTCATCTTCAACGGGCTAGGGTACTTTGCGCTGTTGGCCGCCTTATTCCTGGATGTGCCGTTCTTCGCCACGCGGCGTGCGCTGGCCCATTACCTACTGATGCTCTTCGCTGCTGTGACCATTGTGGCCTTCTTTGCCATTAACTTCAGCCAGTTAGATCAGCAGGGGCCTGCTGCCATCGTCACCAAGGTGGATGAACTGCTGCTCATCGTAGCCACATTTCTGCACCTACGGGCCAGCACGTAGCCACAGCAAGAGGCTCATCCCCTCGATCGAAGAAACCCGCACCTCAAAGGCGCGGGTTTCTTTAGGATGCCCCCTAGGGGACTCGAACCCCTGTTTTGGCCTTGAGAGGGCCACGTCCTGGGCCACTAGACGAAGGGGGCGCAGCGACCGCATTGTACCATTTGTCTCCACGAGCGTCAATACATTTACAGTCCCTGCACCACCGTTCGCAATCCCAGCCCGCTAAGGTTACAATTCCCGCCGAAAAGCCACGATGAACGGAGGTGCTTCGTTGTGAGCCGTCCCCTCTCCCTTCAGGAAGTCATCATCCGCCTGCAGGAGTTCTGGGCCACACAAGGATGTGTGATCTGGCAGCCGTACTACGTGCAGGTCGGCGCAGGGACGATGAACCCGGCCACCTTCCTGCGCGTGCTGGGGCCAGAGCCGTGGAACGTGGCCTACGTGGAACCTTCTGTACGCCCCGATGATGGCCGCTTCGGGGAGAATCCCAACCGTATGGCCTACTACTATCAGTATCAGGTCATCCTGAAGCCCGATCCCGGCAACCCGCAGGAGATTTACCTCAAGAGCCTTGAGGCGTTGGGGATCGACCCGCGCCGTCATGACATCCGCTTTGTGGAGGACAACTGGGAGCAACCCGCCCTCGGCGCCTGGGGTTTGGGCTGGGAGGTATGGTTAGACGGGCAGGAAATCACACAGTTCACCTACTTCCAGCAGGCTGGGGGGCAGGTGCTCAACCCTGTTGCGGTGGAGATCACCTACGGTATCGAGCGCATTGTGCTGGCTCTGCAGGGCAAAGACGCTGTGTGGGATATTGATTGGGTGAACGGCCTCACCTACGGCGATGTACTGCTTCAGCAAGAAATTGAACATTGTCAGTACTACTTCAACGTGGCCGATGTGGAAGCCCTGCGTGCAGTTTACAACACCTACGAGCGCGAGGCTGAACGGGCCTTAGCCTGCGAGCCCCCGCTCGTGATGCCTGCCCATGACTACGTGTTGAAGTGCTCCCATCTGTTCAACGTGATGGACACACGCGGTGCGATCGGCGTTGTGGAGCGCGCCGAGTACTTCCGACGGATGCTACGGTTGGCCTCCAAAGTAGCAGCGGCCTACGTGGAGCAACGGGCGCGGATGGGCTACCCCTGGCTGCCGCAGGGTTGGCGGGTTGATCCCGAAAGCGGTGTACTGACTGCCCCAGAGCCGCCCGTGTCTGTCGTGCGGATCGGCAACTATCCGAGAAAGCCTTCTCCTTTCCTGCTGGAGATCGGCACTGAGGAACTACCTGCCGCCGATGTGGATGCCGCCATCGCTCAACTGCGCGATCTGGTTCCGGAGCTGCTGGCCGAGGCCCGTCTCGATCACGGCTCAGTGACTATCTCCGGCACACCCCGCCGATTGGTGGTGTATGTTGAGGGGCTATCGCCGCGCCAGCGCGCACAGGAGATCGTGCGGCGTGGGCCACCCGTGAAAGCCGCTTTTGACGCTGAAGGCCGACCCACGCGGGCCGCCGAGGGCTTCGCCCGCGCTCAAGGTGTGGCCGTCGAGGACCTCCAGCGGCGTGAGATAGAGGGAGGCGAGTACGTTGTAGCCATCGTCCGCGATGAAGGTCGCCCCACGCCGGAGGTGCTTAGCGAGCGGTTGCCCGGCCTTATCGCCGCGCTGCACTTTGAGAAATCCATGCGCTGGAACCTCACGGGCGTGAGCTTCTCGCGTCCTATCCGTTGGCTGGTGGCGCTGTTCGGTGGGGGAGTAGTGCCTTTCTCTTACGCCGGTGTGCACGCTGGACGCACTACATGGGGCACGCGCCCGCTTGGCTCTCCGAAGATAGAGATAGAGAACGCGGCCGCCTACTTTGATGTCATGCGCGAACAAGGCATCATCGTCGACCGCGAGGCACGGCGGATAGCCATCCAACAGCAAGTTGAGACGCTGGCAGCACAGGCTGGTGGTATGGCAGTGGACGATCCCGAGCTGCTGGACGAAGTCACGAACCTTGTCGAGCAGCCGACCGCGTTGCTGGGCACCTTCGCCAAAGAGGACCTGTCCCTGCCACAAGAAGTACTGATCACCGTGATGCGGAAACACCAGCGTTACTTCGCCGTGCGGGATAAGAAAGGCAAGCTGCTGCCAGTATTCATCGCCGTGCGCAATGGCGATGACCAACATCTGGACAGTGTCATCGCAGGCAATGAGCACGTCATCCGCGCCCGCTTCGCCGATGCACGCTATTTCTACAACGAGGACATCAAACGCCCACTGGCCGATTACGTTCCCCGCCTGAAGACGCTCATGTTTCAGGAAGAACTCGGCACTTATTACGACAAAGCAGTACGTCTGGAGGGGTTGACCGCACGCATTGGGGCGCTGTTAGGGCTGAGCGACGAGCGTGGCGAGATGGAGATGGCCATCCGCGCCGCACGACTGGCCAAGGCCGATCTGGTCACCAGCCTGGTGGTGGAGATGACCTCATTGCAGGGCATCATGGGTCGCCATTACGCCTTGCTCTCCGGTGAGCCGCAGACGGTTGCCGATGCTATCTTCGAGCATTACCTGCCGCGCTCAGCAGGTGATACTCTGCCGCAATCGCGGGCCGGCATTGCGCTGGCGCTGGCCGATCGGTTGGACAGTCTGGTGGGGCTATTCGCCGTTGGGATGATACCTCGTGGTTCCGCCGATCCTTATGGATTGCGCCGCGCCGCGCTGGGCATCATCCAGATACTTCTCGGCCATCGTCTCAACCTTGACCTGCGCCTGCTTATTGAATGGACAGCGCAAGGGTACACACGTGAATTAGGCGAACAGTTCGTTACCGATGAGGCTAAAGCCGCCGTGCTTGACTTCATCGCTGGACGGTTGCGCGGCGTGCTGCTGGAATCGTTCCGCCACGACGTAGTGGAGGCGGTGATCGCCGTGCAAGCGCACAATCCCTACCGCGCCTATACGTATGCCCAACAACTGGCGCAGTGGGTCGCACGTCCCGATTGGCAATCCATCTTGGATGCTTATGCGCGCTGTGTGCGCATCACACGCGGGCAGGAAGAGCGCTTCTCACTGCGCCCGCAGGCACTCACTGAGCCGGCAGAGAAGGCGCTTTACGCTGCCTATCAGCAGGCCGCCAGCGCTGTTGGCCAAGGAACCGACCTGAACGGCTTCCTCAGCGCCTTCGCGCCGATGGTGCCTGCCATCACCACTTTCTTTGCTCCGGCGGAGGAAGGCGGCGTGCTGGTGATGCACGAGGATCGCGCTGTCCGTGAGAACCGATTGGCGCTGTTACAGCACATTGTGGCGCTGGCGGACGGAGTGGTCGACCTTTCACAGATGGAAGGGTTCTAACAGCGTGCCCATCCTGCGCGATATTCCTATCCGCGTGGACCTTGATGAGCTCGTGCAGGCCCATCTGCCTGCCCGTTTGTCTGCTAGGCCGCCTGCGCCGCAGGTAGTTGAAGCCGCTCGCGTTGCGCTAGAACGCTCGCCCTCACTGATCAGCCCCGCGTTGATCTACGACTTCTTCCCCGTTGAAGCGGTCACCGATGGCGTGGTGTACTTACCCAGCGGCATGTCATTGACCATCGGGCGGAATGCAGTGCTGCTGGAACCTGCCGAGGAACTGTTGGTTGGAGTACTTACCATCGGCCCGGCGCTGGATGCTGCCGTCAGCATCTGTTTCCGCAGCGGCGAGGAGCTGATCGGCTTGATGCTGGACAGCGCGGGCGTCATCGCTCTGGGACGGGTGGGCGAGAAAGGGTTTGAGATCGCACAGCAACGCGCCGAGGCCCTAGGCGGTGGGGTGAGTGCCTCCTTTGCGCCGGGGTCGGTGCCGGGGTGGTCGATTACACGCCAGTGGGAATTGTGCGCATTGTTGCCCATCGAGGAGATCGGAGTTGAACTGAGCGAGTCCGGTCTGCTGGTGCCGCTCAAGTCGGTCTCATTTGCGGTGGGGATCGGCGCAGGGTATCAGGAGCATGAAGTCGGATCGCTATGTCATCTATGCGCCCTGCAAGATACCTGCTGGCGCAGGCGAGGCTGAAGATCATCAAGGTCTGTATCCCAACACAGCGTAGGCCTTATCCAGCCACTTGCGCACTTCGGCATATTGGCCACGCCACAACGCAATACGTGCCTGATCGACCACCGCATAGGCCAAATACATGGTATTGGTGCCGTTGAAATTGGTGAGCACGAAGTCGTAGGTACGGCCTACCTCTTCGGTATAGGCAGCCAGATCGGCGGGGTTGATGCGCAGGTTGACGGTGCGGGCGGCGAGCGTCTCCCGCCACTGCGCATCAAGTGCCTCCAACGAGGCTCCATAAAGCCCTTCATAATCTGAAGTGTGGTAGAGCCTGCTCAA
>DAOTYL010000029.1:0-4683 GCA_034434955.1 Anaerolineae bacterium
CGAACAGTCGAGGCAGGCTGCTCCTCCTTACTGCGCCTCGGGGGTATCTCCCAGGAATTGGTGGACGGCGGCCAGCACTTTTTCCTTGATCTCTTCCTTGTCCACCAGGTTGCGGATCAGCACGACAATGCCCTTTGCATCCTTGAGGTGCCTCTCCATATCCGTTGGGGCAACGATGA
This sequence comes from Anaerolineae bacterium, assembly GCA_034434955.1. Classification (GTDB taxonomy): domain Bacteria; phylum Chloroflexota; class Anaerolineae; order Aggregatilineales; family UBA3940; genus DAOTYL01. The sequence goes on from DAOTYL010000029.1 coordinate 180, forward strand.
TGTCCGCATTGCCGCCTTTGTAGGAGCCTAAATCCCAGGGGATGATCTCGGCTTTGATCCCCTCCGCTTTCAGGATGTCTTCAATGGTTAATTTCAGCATCATGCTGGTGCCGAACCCCATGCCGCACAGTGTGGCGATGCGCATTGTCAAGTCTCCTTTGCAGCATCCTTTTCCCACGATTGGATAGCGGCCAGCAGGGTCTGGTCATCCTCGGCCGCCCGGATACGCCTCATCACAGGTTCGTCCATCAGCAGTTCGGCCAACTGCTGAAGGGCAGCGATGTGGGCGTGCTTATCCACCGCCCCGAAGGCGAAGACCACATCTACTGGATCGTTCTCGCTGTGACCAAAAGCAATAGGCTGCACAAGGGTGGCCAGAGCAAAGCACGGCTCGCGCACACCGTCCTCCGGTCGAGCGTGCAGGAGCACTACCCCGGGCGCGATCACCGCATAAGGTCCCATCTCATGCAGGACGTGCTTCATAGCCTCTATGTAGCGCTCCTCAATGCTCCCTGCTTCCACGAGCAAGCGACCTACTTGCTCGGTCGCTTCATCTGGCGTAGCAGCAGCGACCTTTGCCCGCACCGTTTGCGCTGTAAGAAGAGTATGGAGACGTGGAAGCCGTGTGCCGCCCTGCCGATACTCACTCATCGATCTCTATCACCGGACTCAGATGCCGAGGATGATCGGGGTCCAATCCCTTCGCCAACGCCCGATGGTAGGCCATCCACTGTGGCACTGGCAGGTAGAGTGGAGCGCGCCAGTGCGGTGGTAAGCCGCTCTCCAATACAATGGCCGTCTCGGCGACATCGGCCATGCGCCGTGTGTTTGCTTCGGCCAGCGCTAGCGTGTGAGCACCCATCTGCCGCATGTCGCGCAGCACACTTAGCTCATAGTCAGTAGCCTCCTCGCCCAGCAAGCCGACAACCAGACAATGCTCATCGATCATGGACATCGGCCCATGGCGGAACTCCAGAAAGTGGTAAGCCTCAGAGTAGCTGAGCGATATTTCTTTCATCTTCAGCATGGCCTCGCAGGCGAGGCCGTACTGCGGGCCGCTCCCCAGGAAGAAGAACTGCTGCAGCGCCAGATCGCCTCCCAAATGAGCCGCTGTATCTCCCCATGTCTCCATGAGGGTGGCACCTTTGGTGGCCAATGCTGCTCCCACATCGGCGGGCTGCGAGCCATCCAGCAACCACGCTACGGCCAACATCATGCTGGTAAATGAGCGCGTTTGGGCGATGCTCTCTTCGGGGGCCTCTGGTGTGCTCAGCACCCAGTCGGCCAGTTGCGCAAGGGCACGCTCCGCATAGCAGGTGATGGCCAACACATCGCCGTAGCCGCCCGCCCGGAAAGCTTCTACTGCCCGCACTGTTTCGGTCGTCTTGCCGGAGCGCGAGACGGCTATCAGCAGGGTACGCTCGCCTTCCCTTAGCCACGCAGAGCGATAAAGCAGAAGTTCGGAGGCAGGGGCAGCGCAGGCCTGAACCCCCAGCATCTGCTGACAGTGACGGGCTGCCCACAGCGACAGATAGTAGGTGGAGCCGCATCCGGTAAACAGCACCCGCCCGTAGGATGGAACGGAGGGGAGTGATCCGCTGGAGCGGGCGAATCCCTCCAGCGTGGCCCGCCATATCTGAGGCTGAGAGCGGATCTCTGACGCGATGAGTGTTTCTGATGAAGCGCTGCTCATAAGGCCCTTTCCCGTGTGATGAATTGTAGGTCAGACCTGAATCACCTCGATGCCCATCTCTCGGAGGGTCGCCACAATCGCTGGTGACGCCTCACTGTCGGTGATGATCATCTTGGCAACCGTCACAGGGGCCACACGGCTGGTTGCCACGCGCCCGAACTTGGTGTGGTCAGCTACGATGATCACCATATTGCCAATGCGCATAATGGCCTGATCGGTTTGCAACTCCTGAAGGTGGTCGCTGGTTAGGCCATATTCGGGGTCAATGCCGCGCATGCCGATGATCACCTTGTCCACGCGCAGGTCGCGGATAGAGGCCTCGGTGATGTGGCCGATGAACGAGAGCTCGCTGCGACGGAAGAAGCCGCCCGCCACCACCACCGTGAGGTCCGAATCCGTGAGGGCGTTGATGACGGTCAAGGCGTTTGTGACAACTGTGATGTTGCGGCGCTCGCGCAGCGCTTGCGCGACGGCTAACGTCGTTGTCCCCGATCCCAGGAAGATCGTCTCGCCTTCCGCAATCAGGGCTGCGGCCGCCTGCCCGATGCGCTTTTTGGCTGCCGCTTCCTCATTTATGCGCTCCAGCACCGGCGGCTCTATTAGGGCATGCTGTCGCTCGGGCAGCAATGCGCCTCCTCGCACCCGCTGGATGATCCCCCGCGCTCCCAGTTCTCTAAGGTCGCGTCGGATGGTCATCTCCGCAACACCAAACTGGCGTGCGAGAGTAGCCACGCTGACCTGTCCCTGGTCCTCAATAATGCGGCGGATGTACCGTTGGCGTTCCTCTTTGAGCATGTGCTCTCCGGAGGAGAGGCGGCACGCTTTGTTCGCTTCTTTTCTATCATAGGCGATAATTGTTCTTTTTGTCAAGCATTTTGAACATTTTAGAACATCTCTTGATGGCAGCGCCTTGCTTTTCTTTTCGGAATCTCCCGCCCTCTTGGTAAAATGGGAAGCCGCCGGGCTGTCTGCCCGAGGTGCCGGCGTGAAGCAGCACCACATCCGACGGAGCAGCCGATGACCATACCTGACCTCGACCGCGATACCTTGCAGGCCAAAAACCGCCAGTGGTGGGATGCCAATCCCATGTGCTACGACTGGCAGAAGACCCTGCGGGCTGAGCCGAGCACACGCGAGTTCTTCGAGGAGGTTGATGAGCGTTTCTTCCGCGCCCACGCCGAATTCGGGCATCCTGATTATCCCGCTGAACCGGCCTTTAACCGTCAGATCAACTACGCTTCTCGTCGGGGGCAGATGGCCCTTGAGATCGGCTGCGGCACGGGCAGTGTGGCTGCCGTGATGGCCCAGCAAGGTTTGCATGTCACCGCGCTGGACCTCAGCATGACCGCTGTGCGCATGACACAGCGCCGCTTTGAGCTGATGGGGTTGGAGGGCAACATCCTGCAGGCGGATGGCGAGCAGCTTCCCTTCCCCGACTGCACCTTTGACCTCGTGTGGTCGTGGGGGGTGATCCATCACAGCGCCAACACAGCACGCATCGTGGACGAAATGTATCGCGTGCTGAAGCCGGGTGGTGAGGTCAAGGTGATGGTTTACCACCGTCACTCGTTGCGCAATTGGATCACTGCCGGCCTCCATCGCGGCCTGCTGCGCGGGGAGTTCCTCTATAAGCGCTATGATGACATCCTGCGCGAGGTCACAGATGGCTACATTGCCCGCCACCTGACTAAGCAGCAAGCGCGCGATCTGTTCGCCCGCTTTGAAATCCAGCAGATCGTGCTGACCGACTACGCAGACCTCTCCTACATTCCGGGCAATGTTCAGGTCAACCGCTATTTGGTAGGGCGCATCGTACCGCGCGGGTTGAAGAAACGCTGGGACAACTGGCTGATCAGCCGCTTTGGCTGGTTCCTCTATCTAGAAGCGCGGCGGCCTGAGCAGGGGTGATGGCGATGAACACTGCACCGATCGCCTCACTGGACAAGCAGGCTGCCATCCTGACCATCGAGACCGCTACCCCGGGGGGCATCCCCACTTTGGTGGAGACGATCTACACACTCATGCAGCGCTGGGGATACGAACCGGCGGTCTATCGCACCCGCTTTGCGGGCAATGGCCTCTCGCGCTGGCGGCATCTGCTTTCGGTGATCCGCCACTGGCGCCCCCGTACCGAAACCATCAACGGGCTGCGGACGGTAGTTGTGCCCGCCCTTCCGCTACCGCTGTGGATGCTCTATTTGGTCCCCCATTTCATGGTCGGGCCGCTGTTAGGGCGCTACCCTGCCGTCTTTGCTACCTCCGGCAGTGCCCATGTGGCTCTGCCATTAGCGCTGCGCGGCCAACCCTACGTGCTGTGGGTAGCCACGCGCTATGGGGATGAGCTACAAGCCAAGGCTGATGTCGGCGACCGCTGGGCGCAACACGTACTCACTAGCCCTACTTGGCGCATTTTGGAGGCTCAAGAGAGGCTGGCCCTACGGCGGGCGACGCGTGTGCTGGCCTTGAGCTACCACACTGCTGAACGCTTGCGCGAGTTGGCGCCGGACATTGAGGACCGTCTGGAGACGGTGCTCTTTCCTCTCGATTTAGAACACTACCGTCCCGATCCGGCTGTGCGCGCTAACCCGCCCTACGGCAGGTATCTGCTCTTCGCTGCCCGCATCAACGACCCGCGCAAGAATACAGGCATGTTGCTTCGAGCCTTTGCCCGCGTGCGTGTGCAGCATCCCGACCTGCGGCTGGTGTTGGTGGGCGAAGAGCCGAATGAGAGCCTGCGCCGGCAGGTAGATGAGCTAGGACTGACGGAGGCGGTTGTCTTCGGGGGAGTAGTATCCTCTGCTGAATTGCTGC
>DAOTYL010000030.1:0-7446 GCA_034434955.1 Anaerolineae bacterium
GTCGAGCGTGGGTTGCGCGTGCCGCCCTACGTCAAGACCAGCCTTGCCCCTGGCTCTAAAGTCGTCACCCGCTATCTGACTGAGGCCGGTCTGATGCCGTATCTTGAGGCGCTACGCTATCACTTGGTAGGCTACGGCTGCACCACCTGCATCGGCAACAGCGGCCCCCTGCCTGAACCTATTGCCGAGGCTATCAGGGAGCACGATCTCACTGTTGCTGCTGTGCTGAGCGGCAATCGCAACTTTGAGGGGCGTATCCACCCGCTGGCGCGGCTCGCCTATTTGGCTTCTCCGCCACTGGTTATCGCCTATGCGCTGGCCGGAACGGTGGATATCGACCTCACCAACGACCCTCTCGGCCGTACACCGGACGGCCAGCCAGTCTACTTGCGTGACATCTGGCCCAGCACAGAGGAGATTCGTGAGACGATCCAGCGCTCGCTCAAACCGGAGATGTTCGCCGAAGAGTACCGTAACGTCTTTGACGGTAACGAAGCATGGAACGCTATGGCTGTACCGCAGGGCAGCTTGTATACTTGGGACCCTGCCTCTACCTATATTCAGGAGCCACCCTTTTTCGCTGACCTTTCCCTTGAGGCTTCGGCGCTGGGGGATATCCGAGGGGCGCGTGTGTTGGCGCTGCTTGGCGATAGCGTGACAACCGACCACATCTCGCCTGCTGGGGCGATCCCCATCACCAGCCCGGCAGGACAGTACCTCATTGCGCACGGAGTGGAGCCGCGAGATTTCAACTCTTACGGCTCACGGCGCGGCAATCACGAGGTGATGATGCGTGGTACCTTTGCCAATACACGGCTGCGTAATCTACTGGTGCCAGGCGTTGAGGGCGGCGTGACGGTCTATCTGCCGCAGGGAGCCGGCAGCCGCGAACAGGGTGAGCAGATGGCCATCTACGATGCGGCCATGCGCTACAAAGCCGACGGGACGCCGCTCATCATCATCGCGGGCAAAGAGTACGGCACAGGCAGCTCCCGCGATTGGGCGGCCAAAGGCACGGCGCTGCTCGGCGTGCGCGCCGTGCTTGCTGAGAGCTTTGAGCGCATCCACCGCAGCAATCTGGTAGGGATGGGTGTGCTGCCGCTGCAGTTCAAGCCTGACGAGAACGCGCAGACGCTGGGCCTGACGGGCTATGAGACGTATGACATTGAGGGTCTCGCAAGTCTGCAGCCCCGGCAGGATGTGACCGTGCGCGCCCGCCGCGCCGACGGTTCAACACGGACCTTCACCATGACCTGCCGCATCGACTCGTCGGTGGAGGTGAAGTACTACCGCAATGGCGGTATCCTGCACGCCGTGCTGCGCGACCTGCTGCGTGGGTGAGATACGCCCCTTCCCTTGCATCCAATACTCTGCCGTCGCATAATGCAGGCAGAAGACGCCGGAAGGGGGCAAAAACGTGCGGCAGCCTGTAGTCTGGATAGCAGCACACACGTTGAGCATGCTGGCGGTACTTGCGCTCGCCGCCTTGGCCTGCAATGCCCCTCTGGAGCAGCCCGACACCGGGGCAACGGTGCAGGCCATCTACCTCACCATCACGGCGCAGGCAGGCACGGCAGGTGTGCCGACTGCAACGGCCAGCAGCTCGCCCAGTGCTGAAACGCCTACGCCTACCGTTGGTACACCTCCTCCCACGCTTACTCCGACGCCACCACAGGAGCGCAGCGGCAATGGAGCCAACCTCGCCATTGGGCGCTGCACAGGGGCAATAGCCATTGACCGTAACGGCTCAGATTGGGCTGCGCAGATCGGTACGCTGCGCTTTACGTTGGATACGGCCACCTTCGGCGCGGCGAACTGGTCGGGGACGGCGGACGCCTCGGCGGAGGCGCGCGCTTGCTGGACGGCGGAGGCCCTCTATCTGTTCCTCATCGTGACAGACGATGTGCATGTACAAACCGAGCAGGGCGCAACGCAGTGGCAGGGCGATGAGGTCGAGTTGCTCTTTGACGGCGACCTGTACGGCGACTTCTACCAAGACCGCTGGGATGATGATGACGTGCAGCTTGGCCTTTCAGCGGGCAATTTTGGCGACCTTGCCCCTTCCGCTGTGCGCTATCACCCTGTGGTGGAGACGCTGAGCAGCGTTTCTATCGGCGAATGGCGCATGAGCGAGGCGGGCGGCAACTATGTGATGGAGGTTGCCATCCCCTGGGTGGTACTAGGCGTCACGCCGCAGGTAGAGGCACGCTACGGCTTCTGCTTAGCCCTCAGCGACAATGACCGTCCGGATCAGGCCGCTCAGGACTCTATGGTAAGCCACTGCTCGCGTCTGCGTGTGGTCGATCCCACCACGTGGGTAACGGCTTGGCTAGCCCCTTAGATGTTCCCTTGTGCGGCCTACTGTCGTGCGCGGTACTGTAATGCTTCGGCAAGGTGATGGGGACGCACCATATCGCTTCCCTCTAGATCGGCGATAGTGCGGCTGAGTTTCAGCACGCGGTGGTAGGCACGGGCGCTGAGGTGCATCTGGCGCACGGCAGAGCGCATTAGCGCCTCGCTTTCTGCATCGAGCTTGACCATGCGCGTCACTTCCCGTGCTCCCATATCGGCATTGCACAACAAGCGGCGCTCGCCTTCCTCAGCAGCGCGGGCGAATCGCTCGGCCTGGCGGTTGCGGGCCGCTTGTACACGCTCACGGATGGCGGCTGAAGGCTCCCCACGCCGATCATCGGTTAGCTTATCGTAATCCACACGCGGCACATCAATATGGATATCTATGCGGTCGAGCAGCGGCCCGGAAATACGCTGATGGTAGCGCGTGATGAGTGCCGGGCTGCATGTGCACGGCTTGACAGGGTCGCCGTAGTAGCCGCAAGGACAGGGGTTAGAGGCAGCGATGAGCATGAAGCTGGCGGGAAAGGTCATGGAGCCGGAAGCGCGGCTGACCGTCACGCTGCGATCCTCCATCGGTTGGCGCAGGGCTTCTAGATTCCTGCCGAACTCCGGCAGCTCATCGAGAAAAAGCACCCCTCGGTGCGCAAGGCTGATCTCACCTGGGCGCGGCACCGATCCCCCGCCCACCAGCCCGGCGTGGCTGATGGTGTGGTGCGGCGCCCGGAAAGGCCGGTAGCGCATCAGCGGTATGCCCTCTGGCAGCATATCGGCCACCGAGTAGATGCGCGTTACTTCCAATGACTCCTCGAAAGTCATAGCGGGCAGGATGCCGGGCACAGCACGCGCCAGCAGTGTCTTGCCTACGCCCGGCGGCCCGATCATCAGCACGTTGTGCCCACCCGCTGCGGCCACCTCCAGCGCCCGCTTGACGTGCTCCTGCCCTTTCACATCGGCGAAGTCGGTCAAGTAGCCGGGCGGATCGTCGGGGATGGTCAGACTGTCGCGGTCAAAGGTCGGAATCACGTCCAGCCCCAGCAGGTGCTCTACCAGCGAGATGAGGTGATCCACCGGATAAACGTCAATATCGGGGATTAGCGAAGCCTCAGGGGCATCTGCGGCAGGGAGAAAGACTCTCTCCAGACCCATCTCCCGGGCGAGGTAGGCCGCTGAAAGCACGCCCCGCACATGGCGCACACTGCCATCCAGCGAGAGCTCACCCAACACAAGCGCCCCATCCAACGCATCGGGCGGGATTTGGCCGCTGGCGGCCAGCAGTCCCAACGCAATGGGAAGATCGTAGGCTGGGCCTTCCTTGCGCAGATCGGCGGGCGCTAGGTTGATCGTCAGGCGCCCTTGGCCGGGGAAACGCAGTCCGCTGTTGCGTATCGCCGACCAAACGCGCTCTTTGGACTCCTTCACCGCAGCGCTGGGCAGCCCTACCAATGTGATGATAGGCATGCCGGGGGCAGCATCTACCTCTACCTCCACCAGCGTGGCTTCCAGCCCTACCAGCGCACAACTGTTGACCTTGGCCAGCACGCGCGTTTCTCTCCATAATTGTCACGGTGCAGGGGATGGAGGGCAGCCTCGCATAGCGTTCTTTTGTGGCGGGCTGCCCTCAAGCATTATTGATGAGGCTCCCGATTCATGCAAACAAGAAGGCTGACTATCCCAGCAGAGGGCGCAAATAGTGTGTGATCAGCCAATGGGTGGCCTCGAAGAAACCGTAGGTGTGGCGCACCTCTTCCCCTGCCTGCATGGTCTCTCCGTTCAGCGCCTCAACTTGGGAGATAGTGCGTTCCATCTCCTCCAGTCGATCAAGCGTCTGGCCGGGTGTGTGGGGGACGGGAATATCCGCGTAGCTACGTTTGAGGCCGGGATAGGTCACCGCTTCAGGGGGCAGACGTGGCAAGATGGCCAGCGCAATCAGGCTGTGGTGATAGGCCAGAAGTTGCTCGGTGGGGCGCTGAATCTCGGCGTGTCCTTCCCGCGTGAGGCCCATCGTTTCCAGCCAACTCCAATCCACCAGCACGCGGCTGACCAATTCTTCTAGCTCGTGGGTGGTGGGGATCATAGGAGTGCGCAGGGTGATAACAAACCCCTCGCGGGCGCGGGCCAAGAAGTCCAACGCATCAGCCAGCACCTCTGCCGGGGGGCGTTGGGGGATATAAGAGGCAGGCGGGCGACCCAGCGCCCGCCCCATAGAGAAGTACGTTTCCTCTGATACGCGCCACAGACGACGTAAGATGCGGCGCGTGGTTTCCAGATCAGCTAACTCTGACACGGTTGCGATCGCTGAGTCCCGAGGTCTGCGATAAGGTAAGGTTGGGCAGGGGCTTCCATCCTTGTGCCCCTGCCCTTTTAAGGTGTCGGGTTAGTACTCAAAATCCTCGGCGCCGGCGCCGGCTGGCGTCGTTTCCTTCTTCTTCTCCGGGATGTCGGTGATGAGCGCCTCGGTGGTGAGGATCATCGCCGCGATGCTGGCTGCGTTCGCCAGTGCGCCGCGCGTCACCTTGGCCGGGTCAATGATGCCCGCTTTGAGCATGTCTACATACTCACCCTTCATCACATCATAGCCGATGTGGGAGTTGTTCTGCTCCTTCTGTAGGCGACGCACGTTCTCGATGATCACTGCACCGTCAACTCCGGCGTTGGCCGCCAGCTTGCGCATCGGCATCTCCAGAGCATTGCGCACGATCTGCACGCCGGTCTGCTCGTCGTCATATTCCATCTTCAGGTCGTCCAGCGCAGACATGGCGTTGATGAAGGCCACGCCGCCGCCCGGCACGATGCCTTCCTCAACTGCCGCACGGGTGGCGCTGAGAGCATCCTCTACGCGGTGCTTCTTCTCTTTCAGCTCCACTTCGGTGCCCGCGCCGACCTTGATCACGGCCACGCCGCCGGCCAGCTTCGCCAGCCGCTCCTGCAGCTTCTCTTTGTCGTAGTCCGAGGTGCTCTTCTCGATCTCGACTTTGATCTCCTCCATGCGGCCCTTGATGGCCTCTTCCCTGCCCTTGCCACCGATAATGGTGGTGTTGTTCTTATCGGCTACCACCTTATCCGCACGGCCGAGGTCCTCCAGCGTGACGTTCTCCAGCTTGCGCCCTACCTCTTCGGAGATGACCGTGCCGCCGGTGAGGATGGCGATGTCCTGCAGCATGGCCTTGCGACGATCGCCGAAGCCGGGCGCTTTGACGGCCAGCACGTTGAGCATCCCGCGCAGCTTGTTCAGCACCAGCGTGGCCAGTGCCTCGCCGTCCACGTCCTCGGCGATGATGACCAGCTCGCGCTTACCACGGTTGAGCAGCTTCTCCAACAGCGGGACAAGGTCTGCTGCCGCCGAGATCTTCTTCTCATGGATAAGGATGTACGGCTCCTCGATCACCGCCTCCAGTGTCTCCGGATTGGTGACGAAGTAGGGGCTGATATAGCCTCGGTCAAACTGCATACCCTCTACATACTCGGTCTCAAAGCCAAGGCCCTTGCCCTCTTCAACGGTGATGACGCCGTCTTTGCCGACCTTGTCCATCACCTCGGCGATGAGCTCACCGATCTCGCGGTCTTGCGCCGAGATGCTGGCCACGTTGGCGATCTCTTCTTTGGTGTCGATCTCCACTGCCTGTGCGCGGATCGCCTCAATGACCTTCTCGGTAGCAGCCTCAATGCCGCGCTTGAGCAGCATAGGGTTTGCGCCAGCTGCGACATTCTTAAGGCCCTCGGTGATCATCGCGTGAGCCAGCACGGTCGCTGTGGTGGTGCCGTCGCCGGCGATGTCGTTGGTCTTGGTAGCGGCTTCCTTCAGGAGCTGAGCGCCCATGTTCTCATAGGGGTCTTCCAGCTCGATCTCCTTGGCAACCGACACCCCGTCATGGGTGATGGTGGGCGCTCCCCACTTCTTGCCCAGCGCTACGTTGCGCCCCTTAGGGCCAAGCGTGGTGGCTACTGCAAAGGCAACCTTATCAATACCGCGTTTGAGCCTAGCGCGTGCATCTTCGCTGAAGACGAGCTGCTTCGCCATATGCCATTAACCTCCTTCTCTCGTTTTTACCACCTCTTTTTGTGCAGGGTGTGGAATGTCGGCGCTGGGGCCTATTCTTCGATGATGGCCAACACGTCGCTCTCTTTGAGAATCTTCAACTCTTTGCCGTTTACCTTCACTTCAGTGCCTGCATACTTGGCAAAGAGCACGCGGTCACCCTTTTTCACGTCCATCGGGATGCGTTCCGCTGTCCCCTCGCGATAGGCCCCTGGCCCTACTGCAATCACGCGGCCCTGCTGGGGTTTCTCCTTGGCCGTCTCGGGGATGTAGAGACCGCTTGCAGTACGCTCTTCTTGCTCCAGCGGCTCGATCACCAAACGATCGGCCAGTGGACGTAGCTTTAGTTCTCCCATAGGGTGCCTCCTCTAGCCAACGGTTTGTGTGTCTATCGTGTGAGTTTAAAGGGGTTTATCGATGTGTTTCGACGCCATAAAATAGCGAATGTGTATAAGAACAACGTTAGAAAAAGTGGCTGGGCAATGGGAACTCAAGCCAATAGTGTATCGAGAGAGGCACTCTCTCAAGCAGGGATGTGCTAGCTGTCTTCCAGCACGCTAAGCGCATCGAACAGGTTGAAAGCCGTGATATAGCGGTCGATCGCCCGTACAATGCGTTTCACAACGTAAGCATGTGGATCGGGCATAACCAACTTGAGGTCATCGTACAGTTTACGGCGGGCGGCGACGACGGTCGGTGTAGCCCAGATATAGCGTGCGCCGGTCTGCACCAGCCATGCCCGCCGCTCTGGCGAGAGTTCAGCGAAGGAGAGGCCTTGCTCATCGGGCAGGCGCCACTTCTCCCAGCGTCCTGAGGCTATTATTGCCTCCTCCAGCGCCTGCATAAAGTTAGAGGGTTGCAGATCAGGACGGTAGCGGCACAGGGTTTGTTCTTTGGCATCCAGATCGGCCAGTGCTGAAACCTCCTCAGCGGTGAACTCCGGCCCTACGTTGGCCCCGCCCATTCCCGATTGGGGGTAGGCTTCGGGGTTTTCCACCCAATCGGTGTAGTGCCCCTTGATCAGCGAACCGAGCGGAGCTACCAGATCGTAAAGA
>DAOTYL010000031.1:0-7773 GCA_034434955.1 Anaerolineae bacterium
CACATCCTCTTTGATACGAGCAAAATCCGCCGCGAGCTGGGCTATGATGAGCTGACCGACCCCGATGAGGCCATCCGTTTGGCCGCCGAGTGGCAGCGCGACAACCCGCCTTCCTCCTACGATATGGCTCGCTTCAACTATGCAGCCGAGGATGCTGTGCTGAAGGCGGCAGCAGGGGTGTGAGAATAGGCGGCGGCTTTGCCCGCCGTAGCTACGGCGCGGTTCACCCTACCCCTAACTTCCCTCCGTGTAAGTGGGGAGAGGTGAGGTTTGAAAATCGCCGGCACCCTTCCCCTGCTTGTCCCGCCTGTGAGATTGGGGCATTCACCCCACCTATTGCATAGGAAGAAAATCCCACTTATACTGTAAGTACCAGAGGCCGGGACCCGTCAAATTGTCCGCTGTCCGCTTTGGCGGGCCTCCCTCCTGCGTTGTTGTGGCCGGGACGATCAGCAACCAAGACAAGGAGGGGATAAGATGATCTCCCCGGAAATGCTAAGGCGTTATCCGTTCTTTCACTCTCTCTCCCATGAACAGCTCATTAGGTTGGCCATGATCTCCACACCGGCGGAATTCGCGGCAGGCGAGTGGATTCTGCGCGAAGGCGATCCCCCTGATAGGCTGTACCTCATCACCGAGGGAGACGTGGATATTTGCATGACAGTCGGCGCCGCCGACGAACCGTTAGCATTCACCACCATCACCAGCGGGGCGGTGCTGGGCTGGTCGGCTCTTATTGCCGAACGGCGCTTTGCCTCGGCGCGGGCACGCACGCCGGTCAGCGCGATTGCGCTAGATGGCGCTTCACTGCTCTCGCTGTGTGAAGAGGACGAGGCACTGGGCTACTGTATCATGCGGCGCATTGCAGGCGTAATCTACGAGCGCCTGCGTAGCATCTCGTACCAACTCGTCAGCCTGATCCCCGCCTCAAGCGACTGAGCGGCGGTTGAGGGAGAAGCTGACCTCATCCGTGCGGCAATGGACAGCAAGCCGGAGATCAACCTCCGGCTTCTTCTTTTTCTTCGCCGCTCTCCCCTCTCCTTGTGACGTTTGTCACTTACGCACCGCGCCTTACATAGGTTACAGTGTGAAGCAAGTATCTTCTGCGGTTCTCACGGGAGCAAGAGATGAGCGGCAAGCAGGTTTGTGTTGCAGCGATCCTGAGCGCGCTGCTGTTGGCGGCGTGCCAGCCTCCCTATGATGAGGAGGCGGTGGTCGCGGAGATTCACACCCGACAAACCGCAGTAGCGGCGGCGGCCACACCTACCGCCATCAGCCCGCCTGCTACCCCCCTCCCCCAACCTACCGAAACACCTGCCCCGACGGGGCAGGCGCCCCCTCTGCCCACCGAGCGCGGCGACCTCTTCGCGGCTTCCGGCATGTGTGCCGCCTGCCACACCAATTTGGTAGATGAGGCGGGCAACGATGTCTCCAACGATGCGTTATGGCGCTCCACCATGATGGCCAACTCCGCCCGCGACCCTTACTGGCAGGCTTCGGTGCGCAAAGAGACGCTGGACAATCCGGCGCTGGCAGCGGTGATTGAAGACAAGTGCGCCACCTGCCATACGCCGATGGCACGCACTACGGCGGCGATTGCCGGCGGCACGGGCGCGGTACTGGATACAGGCTTTCTCAACCCTGATCACCCCCTGCACACGCTGGCCATGGACGGCATCTCCTGCACGCTGTGTCACCAAATTGAGGCCGAGCATTTCGGCGCATTGGAGAGCTTCAGTGGGCACTATGTCATCAATCCCGCCTTGCCCGCCGGCGAGCGGCTCATCTACGGCCCCTTTGTGATAGACCCTGCCTTTGCAGCGGTGATGCAGGGCGCTTCAGGCTATGTGCCTGCAGAGGGGACACACATCCAGCAGTCCGAGATGTGCGCCACCTGCCACACGCTTTACACGCCTTCTGTCAACGCGGCAGGCGAGGTGGTGAGCGAGCTGCCGGAGCAGATGCCCTATCTGGAGTGGCTGGCCAGCGATTATGCCGCTACGCAATCTTGCCAAGATTGCCACATGCCGCCGGCGGTGGGCGGTGTGGTGCTCTCCATCACCGGCGGGCCGGTGCGCAGTCCGGTGCGCCAACATACGTTTGTGGGCGGCAACAACTACGCGCTGACCGTCTTCCGCCAGATGGGGGAGCAGCTAGGCGCGACGGCAGGCCGCCAGCATTTTGAGGCGACCATCGCCCGGATGCAGGAGCAGTTGCAGACCCAAACGGCCACACTGGCGGTGGAGAACGCAGCGCTTGATGGGGAGACGCTCACCTTTGAGGTGGCGATTACCAACCTGGTCGGTCACAAGTTCCCTAGCGGATTCCCCTCGCGGCGTGTGTGGCTGCATATCACCGTGACGGACGCTAACGGAGCGACGATCTTCGAATCGGGCGCGGTGGATGCGCAGGGGCGCATCAGCGGCAACGATAACGACGCCGATCCCGCCGCCTTTGAGCCGCACTACGAGGCCATCAGCAGCCCAGAGCAGGTGCAGATTTACGAAGCGATCATGCTCACCGCCGAGGGCGAAGTGACGACCACACTGCTGCGCGGCGCACGCTACGGCAAGGACAACCGTCTGCTTCCGGCAGGATTTGACAAGGCAGCGGCCAGCCCCGACATCGCCGTGTACGGTGCGGCCGCCGACGATGCGGATTTCGTCGGCGGCGGCGACCGCCTGCGTGTGTCCGTCGATGTGGGCAGTGCGGCAGGGCCGTTCATGGTGACGGTGGAGCTGCTCTATCAGTCCATCGCCTATCGCTGGGCGGAGAACCTGCGGGCTTACGAAGCACCGGAGCCGGCGGCCTTCATGGCGATCTACGATGAAGTGCCCAACCTGCCAGCGACGGTTGCAACAGCGCAAGTGGAAGTCGGCCCGTAGCGGCGGGCAATGCTACAGCCGCTGCGCTGCCGTCTCCTCCAGCGCTTTGACGAGCCGATAGAGCAGGGCAATGGTGGGCGTCGGCACACCGAGGGCCTCACCCTCACGCATCACCGCGCCACAGATGGCCTCGATCTCGGTTTCCGCGCCACGCAACACATCCTGAAGCATGGAGGAGCGGTTAGGCGCCGTTAGGCGGGCAATGTGCGCCACGTGCGCCGCTGCGTCGTCGAAGGGCAGCGCAATGCCTTTCGCCACAGCGACGGCGGCGGCCTCGCGGGCAGCAGCGGCCATCAGCGTTCGCGCCCATTCCGACTCGGCCAGTGCGCCGTTGGGCACGCGCAGCAACGCCGCCAGCGGATTGATGGCCGCGTTGATCACCAGTTTGCCCCATGCCAATGTGCTGACATCCTCCACCACTTCGGTGGGGAAGCCTGCCGTATTGAACAACGCCGCCAAGGCCCGTATGGGGGCGTCAACGGGCGGGCGTGTAGCGAGATACGTCAGGCCGCCGCCACCGTAGCGCAGCACGCCAGGCCCCTCCAGGGCCGCACCCTGGGTGGTGACGCCCAACGCGGCGCGTCGCTCGCCCACGTGGCGGGCAATGATCTCTAGGTTGCCCAGCCCATTCTGCAAGGTGACAGCGATGCCCTCTTCCTTAAGCACCTGCGCCGCGCTGCGTGCGGCTTCTTCCGTTTTGCCGGATTTGGTGAGGATCAAGGCCACATCCGCCGCAGCGACTGCTTTCACATCGGCGGTGACGTGTAAGGCGATGTGCTCCTCATGCCCATCGGGGAAGATGAGGCGCAGCGGGGCGCGGGCCAGCGCCGCGATCTGCTGCGGCCAGCGCCCCATGAGCGTCACATCGGCATGGGGCGCCAGACGCGCCCCGAACAGACATCCCATCGCCCCCACACCGAAGATGACGATGCGCATCAGCCCCCTCCGCGTGGGTTATGCTGAGAAGCCGCCGAACTCCTGCTCAATCGCCGCCCACACTTCATCGGAGATACTGAAGGTATGCTCTTCGGTGGGGAAAGCGCGGGCATGCACATCTGCAACGTAGGACTGGAAGGCAGAGCGCATGACGGCAGCAAGATCGGCGTACTTTTTGGCGAACTTAGGCGTGAAGCGGTCAAACAGCCCGAGCAGGTCGTGGGTGACGAGCACTTGTCCATCGCACCCTGCTCCTGCGCCGATGCCGATGGTGGGTACGCTCACCAGGCGGGTGATGAGCGCCGCCAGCCGCGCCGGTACAGATTCCAGCACGATGCTGAACACGCCCGCTTCCTCCAACGCCCGCGCATCGGCGATGAGGCGGCGGGCGGCTTCCAGCGTCTTGCCTTGCACTTTGAACCCGCCGAGGGCGCTGATACTCTGCGGCGTCAGCCCAATGTGGCCCTGCACGGCGATGCCGATCTCCACGAGGGCACGAATGGTGGGCGCCATATGCTCCCCACCTTCCAACTTCACGGCATCCACGCCGCCCTCGGCAAGGAAGCGGGCAGCGTTGCGCTTGGCCTCCTCAAGGGAGAGCTGATAGGACATGAAAGGCATATCGCCGACAAGCAGGGCGCGTTTGACGCCGCGCCGCACGGCTTGGCAATGCAGGATCATCATCTCCATAGTGACGGGCAGAGTGGTCTCAAAGCCGTGCACTACCATCCCCAGCGAGTCACCGATGAGGATGAGGTCAATGCCCGCCTGATCCATAAGCAAAGCGGTGGGGTAATCATAGGCCGTCAGCGCCGTGATCGGCTCGCCGCGCTGCTTCATCGCCTGCAAGGTGTGGATGGTCACCTTCTCCATAGCTGCTCCTCCGTCCGCGCTTCAGGGATTCGATTTTAGCCTTGAAGCGCGGGGAGGGACAAGACGAGGATGCAGGGGGATAGGAACTCTGCCTCGCTGCCTCCCACGCAGATTGTGATTTTTTTGACATATCCCCACCGCCGCGCTATAGTTGCCTTTAGGCCAAGAAGATAAGCATTGTCCTAATAGTGGCCGGCTCTCGTCCGCACGAACAAATTGCCAACAGAAGGCCTTTCTGCTGTATAATGAGGCGCGTGCCGACCCCGGGCCGGTTGTTTTCCGTCTGCTTTTGGAATCCGAGACTCGCGTGCGCCAGCAGGAGGATACCGAATGGCAGAAGCAGCGATGGAAGGTCCCGCTCCCATCAACCGCCGTGAGTTCCTATTCTACCTCTGGGGGGCATCTATGGCGCTTACGCTGGCCGGTTCGGTGGGCGCCGTGCTCTGGTTTGCCTATCCGCGCTTCCGCGCGGGAGAGTTCGGCGGCGTGTTCACCGTCCCGGCAGATAACCTGCCCTCTCCCGATGCCCCGCCGCAGGAGAACGCACAGGGGCGTTTCTGGCTGGTCAACACGGGGAGCGGCATCCTCGCCCTCTACAAGGTATGCACCCACCTGGGATGCTTGTACAAATGGGTGCCCAGCAACAACCGCTTTGAGTGTCCATGTCACGGGTCTAAGTTCCACAAGGACGGGCGTTGGATCGAAGGCCCTGCACCGCGCCATCTGGACCGCTTTGTGATCGAGGTGGTGGACGCCAACGGCAATGTCCTCGCCGAGACCAAAGCAGGGGATGCCAATCGAGATGGGGAAGTGGGCGCGCCGGTGGAAGTGCCGCCAGGCGCTGCCGAAATCCGTATTGACACCGGCGACCGTGTGCTGGGCGCTTTGCATGGATAGCGCTTCTTGCTTAAGCGGAGGAGCCTTGACCGATGCAGTCTAATCTGGATATCACCCAGTTTCCCTACATCAAGCGCATCCGCGAAGCGGGGTTCAAGACGGCCACGCTGGAGGCCATCAACGATACGGTAGAGCGCGTCACGGCGGGGCTGGATATTGCGGCGCTGCGCGGCATGTTGCGCGGCGATCCGCCCGGACGCCCCAATCCGCGCTTGCGGCCCCACGCCGAAGGCTTCTGGATGCACATGCGGCCCGGCTACTACAACGAGGCCGTCACGGGCCTCTATCCTACTTTTCGGCTGGGGTGGCTCTCCACCTTCTTCTTCGTGCTGGAGGCTATCACCGGCGTCTTCCTCATGATCTTCTACACGCCCTCCACCACGCAGGCCTACCAGAACATGCTCAACCTGCTGAGCAACGTGCCGCTGGGGCAGATGATGCGCGACCTGCACCGCCTCGGCGCCGAGGCGATGGTGATCATTGTGGCGCTGCACATGCTGCGCACCTTCTGGACGGCCTCCTACAAAAAGCCGCGCCAGTTCACCTGGGCTACAGGCGTCCTGTTGCTGGTCTTCACGCTGGGGCTGAGCTACACCGGCTATCTGCTGCCCTGGGATCAGCTGGCCTACTGGGCGGTGACCATCGGGGCAAGTATGGCCGAGGCCGCGCCCCCACCGGTGGTAGGCAGGTTCGTCAACATCATGCTCAAAGGCGCACCGGACCTCGGTCAGGCCGGGCTATTGCGCTTCTACCTGCTGCACGTCATCGGCCTGCCGGCGCTGCTTGTGATCTTCCTCGGCGTGCACTACTACAAGGTGGTGCTGCACGGCCACAGCCTGCCGCCGGAGATGGAAAAGACGGGCGAGGACAGTGCCAAGCGCGTCGGCACGGAAGTGCGCCGCTACTTCCTGCCCGATATTGCCACCTCGGAGCTTTTGTGGGCAGGGGTGGTCACGCTGCTCATGCTGCTGGCCGTCACCTTCTTCTACGATGCGCCGTTGGAGAGCAACGCCAACCCGCTCAACACGCCCTTGCACACCGTCGCCCCTTGGTACTTCCTGTGGATTCAGGGCCTGCTCAAGCTGGGCGACAAGACGCTCATGGGGGTCATCATCCCCACCATACTGTTCCTCTCCTTCTTGGTGATGCCCTACTTTGACGTGGGGCCGGTGCGCAAATACGGCCGCCGCCGCGTGGCGATCTCCATGAGCCTGCTGTTCATCATCGGCATCGTCATCCTCTCGTGGATGGGCACGCCTGCCTTCCTCGTGCAGACCTCGCTTGATCAGGAGATCTTCTACGAGCTGGCCCCCTCTGAGCGCGTGGGGTTGGTGCGCTCGGTGCCCTACGCCGAACTGGAGGCGCTGGTCGGGACAGCGGTGAGCACCGACGACTACGAGCAGGTCATCCCGCGCAGTAGCCGCATGTGGAAAGTGATGCGCGAGTATGAGCGGCTCGTTGATCACGCCCGCAACACGCTGGCCGAGCACGGCGGCCTGCCCAACGCCGAGGCCTTCCTCATCATTACCCAACTGCAACCCGATCTGGTGGGCGTGACGCTGCGCATCACCTGGGACGACGTGAACAACCCCGGCAGGCGGCTCTCCAATGAGCTACTGGTGCCGGTCCACCGCAACGCCTACCCGAAGGGAGGAGGGGAATAGATGGCCGAAAACCCACAAGAGACCCCTGTCGCTCCCGCCCGGGGTGAAAAGGGCTTCTTCAAGCGGCTCTTTACCGAGATGATGCCCATTGAGCAGCGTACCCTGCTGGGCACGTTGACGTTGTTCGCCATCATTCTCGTGTTGGGTTGGACGGCGATCAACGAACCGCAGCGCATGGAGACCTTCACTTTACAATACGAGGGGCGCTCCATTGAGCGCGGCGCGGTGATCTTCAACAACAACTGCCGCTCCTGTCATGGCGCGGATGGGCGCGGGTTGGAGGGCGTCGCTCCGGCGCTCAACACGCCCGATCTGTTCAACGGGACGCGACTTCAGCAGCTGGGCTGGAGCGGCTCGCTCTACGATTATCTGTACCTCACCGTCGCTGCCGGTCGCCCTGTCCGCAGCGGCGACTGGCCGCAGCCCATGCCGACGTGGAGCCAGGAGTACGGCGGCCCCATGCGCCCTGACGAGGTGCGCGATGTGGTCGCCTTCATCATGAACTACGGGAAGTTCTA
>DAOTYL010000032.1:0-4416 GCA_034434955.1 Anaerolineae bacterium
CTCCGCGAAGGCTCATTTGAGGAACTGCCTCGCTTCCGCGAACTGGCTGTTCTGCTGGCCAACACCTTGGCGCTCAGCGCCGACATCGCAGCTCATTTGGGCGACCAACTATTTTCCACTGTTCACTATTACCAAGGGGGATGGAGCGATCTGTTCGTGCTTTCAGCGGGGGTGCACCATTTCCTGGTCTTCGCCTTCGCAGGTGGCAGTCAGCGGCAGATGGGAGCCGTGCTGCGCTATGGCAAACCAGCCGCTCAGGAGATCGCCACGCTGGTTGAGGGAGGCGCTGTTGCTCAAGATGCCGCAGTGTCAAGTCGGGAGGCAGCCCGCCCGTCGGCAGAAGGAGGAACTGAAGCACCCATTGTGCCGCTCCCCATCACCGAGCAGGAGAGCGGGGAGCCAGTGGCGTTCGACATAGACCTCGACGATCTGAGCAGCCTTGCTGCTGATACGGGAGAGTTAGATCGCTTCTGGGAAGAGGCTGCGGCTAGCTCCACGCGCCTCAGCGACGATGCCCTCTCACTTGATGAAGCCGTTGAGCAGGGTCTCTTTCCCGCCGATGAGAGCTTGGACTAGCCAGTTGCCGCCTGAAAAGCAAAGGGGCCGGTGACGGTCACCAGCCCCTTTTGGGATCGCTCGTGGGGCGAGCATCAGTAATCTTCGTCCTCGTCCCAATCCTCGTCATCCCAATCTTCTTCGTCCCATTCTTCGCCCTCGTCCCATTCTTCGTCCTCGTCCCAGTCCTCGTCCTCGTCGTAGTCGTCCCATTCTTCTTCCTCCTCCTCATAATCTACCCACTCGTCCTCGTCCTCGGGACCGAGGCGAAGGAGGACCTCCAGTTCGGTTGATGCCCACTCGTTCATGCTTTCTGCTTCTCCGCTTGTATATTTAAGAATGACCTTCGGAGTAGAAGGCCAGATTCCACTATGCCATTGACGACCCGGCCGAGGGCTGCTACACCCTTCAGCCACTCCCGGCTGTTTGCGCTGATGCCGTTGCTTTTTGTCCTGCTGCCTCCTGCGGCGTCACCCACCTGCGAGTTTGCAGAGCAACGCACCATATACTGGGACAGCGTCCCTAATGCACTCCCCTCAACACCTGACGTGTTACCTCCACCGGCCAGTGGGGCTGACACTATACCTTAATCCACACATCGCCACAAATCTGTGGCTTTATTGGCTTGTGATTGGACCCGCGCTTTCTAATCGCCGATTGGCTGCCAGAATTATAAACACAAAAAGGCGCGTTGCAAGACCCTTTTTCGGGTATCATGGCTGTATAATCGCCCTTAGCAACACTTTCAGAAGGCTTATAGATGCGCATTTTGGTCGCGACGGGCATCTTTCATCCCGAATCGGGTGGCCCAGCTACATACCTCTATCAACTCTTGCCAGCGCTTCGAGCGCGTGGACACGATCTCACCGTGCTGACCTTCAGCGATGCTGCCGGACCTCCTGCTGACCACTACCCCTATGAGGTGGTGCGCATCCCCCGTCGCAGTTACTTGTTCCGTCAGGCAACCTACCTCCACATGGCGAGCCGCCTATGGCGCGGTCACGACATTGCCTTTGTGCATAGCCTGAATATCCCCCTCCCGGCCCATATCAGGCCGCGTGTGGGCAAGATCGTCGGCGATCCGGCTTGGGAACGTGCCGTCAACCGCGGCTGGGTCCCGCCTACCGCCGACGTGGATGCGTTTCAATCGGCGCATCATGGCCTGCTTGTTGAGCTGAACAAGGTTCAGCGGGCGCAAGCGGCTCGCCGATTAGACGGGGTCATTGTCCCCAGCGAATACCTACGCCGCATGGTCGTCGGTTGGGGTGTCGACCCGGCCCGCGTGGCCGTGATCTACAATGCTCTGCCAGAGCATCCCGCGCCATTAGCGCTGACACGAGATGAGGCGCGTGCCCAATTGGACTTGCCCCCTGCTCCTCTGCTGCTGACTGTTGCCCGTTTAACGGCCTGGAAAGGCATTGACTACACCCTCAACGCCCTGCAACGCCTTGACGGCATCCACTTTGTGGTAGCAGGTGACGGCCCCATGCGTCCGGCCTATGAGGCGATGGCACAGCGGCTGGGTCTCGCACAACGGGTGAAGTTCCTAGGGGCTTTCCCCCGCGAAAAGATGCCGTTGCTTTACCGTGCGGCGGATTACACCTTGCTCTATTCCGGATACGAGGGCTTTTCCCATGTGCTGTTGGAGTCGTTGCATGCCGGTACGCCCGTCATTGCCAGCGATAAGGGGGGCAATCCAGAGGTAGTGCAGCACGGCGTGAACGGGCTGCTGGTACCCTATCCCGATGTGGCTGCTCTGACAGATGCCCTCACACAGGCTTTTGCTACCGGTCAACGCGCCCGGCTGGCAACCAACACCCATTGCGGTCTCGAACGCTTCCGCTGGGAGCGCATGGTTGAGCAGACCGCCCAGTTTCTTGAGGCATTTGGAGGAGGATAATGTACACACTTGGCGTGATCCGCGACTTCATTGCCCAGCACTACCTCATCGGCGGGAACTGGGGGCCGGAGAATGAGAAGCACTCGCATCATTATCGGCTGGAGCTGCGTTTAGAGGGCGAATCGCTCAACCCTCACGGCTATCTGGTGGACATTGTGGAGGTTGAGGATCAGCTAGAGGCCTTCATTGCTACCTACCGCGACCGGACGCTCAACGATCAGCCGCCTTTCGCTGGGTTGAACCCCAGCATTGAGCACTTCGCCCGTATTGCGTGCCAGGCCCTCGCAGAACGTCTGTGGGCCTCGCACATCACGGCCATCACCGTCACCATGTGGGAGGATGAGAGCGCCTGGGCATCCTACCGCCAGCAGCGATGAGACCCCGCATGGGGGCTACAAGAATGCGCATCGGCCTTATCATCTACGGCAGCCTTGAGACAACCTCCGGCGGCTACCTCTACGACCGCAAGCTGGTTGAGCATCTGCGTGCGGCAGGCGAGGAGGTGCAAATCCTCTCTCTACCTCGGCGGCGCTATGCTCTCTGCCTAGCAGATAATTTTTCCGTATCTCTATATGGCCGCTTGCGCCGCTCTCCCTTTGATGTGCTGCTACAGGACGAGCTTAACCACCCTTCGCTGTTTTGGCTGAACCGCCGCCTGCGCGGTCGGGTTGGCTTCCCCATCATCTCTATTGTCCATCATCTGCGCAGCAGCGAGGTGCATCCGGTGTGGCTCAATGCGCTCTACCGTCGCATTGAGCGGCACTATCTGGCCTCTGTGGATGGGTTCGTTTTTAACAGCCAGACCACGCGCAGGACGGTTGAGGCGCTCCTCGGAGCGCAGCGCCCGGCCGTAGTTGCTACGCCCGCTGCGGATCACCTCGGCTTGGGGCTTTCGCCGCAACAGATCGCCGATCGAGTGCGGGCAGGCGGCCCGCTGCGGGTGATATTTGTCGGTAACCTGATCCCGCGCAAGGGGTTGCACACGCTACTTGATGCGCTGGCTTCTCTCCCCAGCGGATCGTGGCATTTGACGGCCGTTGGCAACCTCTCTGTCGATGTAGCCTATGTGCGTTCGATACGCCGCCAGACCGAGCGACTTGGCCTTTCCAAGCATGTCCTGCTGACCGGTGCGCTGGGTGAGACCGAGCTCATCACTTTGCTGAGCCACAGCGATGTGCTAGCCGTGCCCTCCTCTTACGAGGGCTTTGGGATCGTCTATCTGGAGGGGATGGCTTTTGGTCTGCCTGCTATCGCCACGAGGGCGGGCGCGGCTGCCGAGATCGTCACGCATGGGCTCGATGGCTTTCTCGTCCCTGCCGGCGATGTGGCTGCGCTAAGCGCCTGCCTAAGCATCCTCGCCACCGACCGCGAACGCCTCCTTACCATGAGCCTCGCCGCGCGTGAGCGCTACACCCGACATCCCACATGGGCAGAGATGGGAGCACAAGTCCGCGACTTCCTTAAGTCATCCCTTTTGCCCATGCCGCACGTTGCCGATCTCCCTATTGACTAGAGCCAAGTGCGTGCTATGCTACTGAAGGTTAGCCGAAAACCCCTATCTGTAGGAGTCAGGAGAAAGTGCAAAGTGGGTAGCGGTAGCACTGGTCGGCTCAAAGCGAGATGCCCGGAGTGCCTCGCTGCGATCTGGCTCAAGGACACCGTCGAACTCTGGGACCCCGTGACCTGTCCTGAGTGCCACACCGCGCTGGAAGTCACCAGCCTGCGTCCGCTGACGCTCGACTATATGGCAGAGGAATGGGATGATGGGTTCGACGAAGAGGACGAGGAAGACCAGTAGCCTCCCTGCGAGCAGGTTCAGCTTGTTGATGGCGTGGCCTGCCGCTTGATCTCCTCAACGTAGCGCAATAGCTCCTCTGCGCTCTGGCGTGCCGATTCGGCCTCTGCGCCGAGCATGGCGGTCAGCTCTTCTACACGTGTCTCATATTTCAGGGGAATCACAT
>DAOTYL010000033.1:0-2886 GCA_034434955.1 Anaerolineae bacterium
GCGGTGGTGTTCGCCATTGAGGCGCTGTTCATCGGGGTGGCGCTGATCTTGCTGCGCCACGTGGACGTGCGTGCTTTCCGTGAGCAAGCCGAACGTCCCATCACGCTGGCCGAACAAGCGGCACTGATGCACGAGGCACAGGGCGGGTAGGCTGTATATTCCCCGGTGCAGAGAGGGAGAGAAAACCCACCTTCTGGCCCTCTCTCCATCAAGCGGAGAGAGGGCCAGCGTGCGGTTTATTGCCATCCGCAGGAGCGGGTGTTATACTGTGCGCCGTTACACAAACCAACCAAGCGCAAGCCATCAGAGGGAGCGGTGCTCCCCGTCACGTCCGATTGTCCGCGCCGTGTGGCGCATACCAGACACCCAAAGGAGTCTCGCTTCGGTGAGTGAATGGACCTTCATTGCCATCCTTGCGCTCGTCTCGGTAGTCACGCCGCTTGCCCCTATCCTCATTGGACGGCTGATCGGCCCTCACAAGCCCAACCCAGCCAAGAATAGCACCTATGAATGCGGGATCGAGACCTACGGCGATACGTGGGTGCAGTTCAAGGTGCAGTATTACATCTTTGCGCTGGTGTTCCTCGTATTTGATATTGAGGTGGTCTTCCTTTACCCCTGGGCGGTGGCCTACAACCGATTGGGGCTGTTCGGCGCAGTGGCGGGCATCGTCTTCATCGTGACGCTTGCCGAGGCGCTTATCTACGCCTGGCGCAAGGGTGCGCTGGAGTGGCTGTAGCGATCGCCAATCCTGAGCTGATGACCACAAGGCCGGTTATCGGCTTTTTTGTGCGCCGCCCCTGCACGGCGGCGACCTAAGGGAGTTTGTGTGCATGGCGGATGTCTTCACAACGATCTACGAATGGCTGAAGGGGCTGCTGGCCGGTTGGGGGGCCAGCCAAACCGTGATTGACGTGACGATCGGCCTGTTGGGGGCCATCATCATCGTCACCTACCTGCTGGTGCTGGCACTCTTCATCATTTGGGTGGAGCGCAAGGTGGTGGGGCGCATCCAGGACCGCATCGGCCCCAACCGCGTTGGCCCCTGGGGCATCTTCCAGAACGTCGCTGATGTGCTTAAGCTGTTGACCAAGGAGATTATCATTCCCACCGGTGCAGACCTGATCCCCTATATGCTGGCGCCGGTGCTGGCGGTGGTGAGCGTCTTCCTCATTTGGGCGGCCATCCCCTTTACGCGCACAGCGGTGGGCAGCAACGTCAATATCGGCGTGCTGTACATTGTGGCGGTGAGTTCGCTGGGCATCATGGCAGTGCTGATGGCAGGTTGGAGCAGCAACAACAAGTATGCGCTGCTGGGCGCGTTCCGCGCCGTCGCCATGCTGGTCAGCTACGAAGTGCCGGTCATCCTCACCCTACTGATTCCGGTGATTCTGGCGGGCAGCATGCGCGTCAACGACATCGTGGAAGCGCAGTCTATCGCCTACCTCTTCATGATGCCGCTGGCGGCGCTGATCTTCTACATCGGCAATCACGCCGAAGCCGCCCGCGCCCCCTTCGATCTACTGGAGGCCGAATCGGAGATCGTGGCGGGCTTTCAGATCGAGTACAGCGGCATGGCCTGGGCCATGTTCTACCTCGCCGAGTTCTTGCACGCCTTCACCATCTCGGCGTTGTTTGCCACGCTGTTCTTGGGTGGTTGGCGCGGCCCGGGCGTCGATCAGTATCCCACATTGGGGGTGGTGTACTTCTTCATCAAGACGTTCATTGTGTACTTCGTCAACGTATGGGCGCGGGGTACGCTGCCGCGTCTGCGCATTGACCAGATCATGAACTTCTCGTGGAAGTTCCTCATCCCTCTCTCGCTGATCCTGCTGGTGGCGACGGTGATCGTGGACAAGGGGGCAGCGGTGTTGATCCCCGGTTACGTGCTGATAGGCTCGCTCCCTGAGATGCTGCCGCGTGCTGCTGTGCTGCTCACAACCAATGTGATCCTCGGTCTTTTGGTGGTGGCATGGATCGCCCGTGAGGGGCGGCGGGAGCGCGAACGGCGCATCGCCCGTGAGATTGCCCCTATTGAGCGTCCGGCAGCGCAGGTGGCCAGCGGAATGGAGCAGGCGCAATGACGTTGACACCGATCACGGTTGCTTTCGCGGTGATGACGATCTTCACCCTCGGCGGCGGCCTGGGGGTGGTGGTGAGCCGCAATCTGGTGCATGCAGCGTTGTATTTGGTGTTGAGTCTGTTCGGCATCGCCGGCATGTTCATCCTGCTGGAGGCACCTTTCCTCGCGGCGGTGCAGATTCTGGTCTATGTGGGCGCCATCTCGGTGCTGATCACGATCACCATTATGGTGACGCGCCGCGTGATGGGCGTCAGCGAGACGGTTAACCGCCAGTGGCCGGTGGCGGCTCTCGCCGCCGCGCTGGTGCTGGCGACGCTGGGCTTTGTGTTGATGAACAAGTTCGCGGGGCTAGGGCCGGTGGCCGATGTACCGCCCAACAGCATTGAGCAGTTAGGAGCGGCTTTCGCTAGCCATCAAGGATTCCTGTTGCCCTTTGAGGTTGCCTCGGTGCTGCTGTTGGCGGCGCTGATCGGCGCCATTGTGGTGGCGAGGGAGTAGCAATGAGTGATGAACGGTTGGCTAGCGGCTAAACACTAACCGCTGAAGCCAACCCTTGGAGTAGAGCACATGATTCCGTTGCACTTTTACCTGCTGGTGGCAGCGGCGCTGTTCGCGCTGGGGGTATATGGCGTGCTGGCGCGGCGCAACGCCGTCGCCATCCTGATGAGCATCGAGCTGATGCTTAACGCCGTGAATCTGAACCTTGTGGCCTTTTGGCGCTATCTGGGGCCGCAGCAGGTCAACGGGCAGATGTTCGCCGTGTTCGTCTTTGCCGTCGCCGCAGCCGAGGCGGCGGTTGGGTT
>DAOTYL010000034.1:0-3706 GCA_034434955.1 Anaerolineae bacterium
AGGATCGCTCGTGGTGGGGGTTAACATGGCTAAGGGCATCGCACTAGGGCGCAGTCTGCCGTTGCTGGCCATCAACCACCTCGAGGGACACGTTTATTCGCTCTGGTTGGCTGGGCCCCAATACCGCTTTGCGTCTGCTGGGTCTGCCGCCGATTCGGCAAATGAGGTTGTGCCCATCGAGTTTCCGGTTGTTGTACTGATCGTCTCCGGTGGGCACACCGAACTGGTGCTGATGACCGATCACGGGCGTTATCATCGCTTGGGTAGCACGCTTGATGACGCCGCAGGAGAGGCCTTCGACAAGGTGGGACGCTTGCTGGGGTTGCCCTATCCGGGTGGACCGGCCATTCAGAAAGCAGCACAGGGCGGCGACCCTGCCGCTTTTGATTTCCCCCGCGCATGGCTGCGCGATGATGCTGGTGAAGAGAGCTATGACTTCAGTTTCTCCGGCCTGAAGACGGCGGTGCTGCGCACGCTTCAGGCGCTTGACCCAACTTATGCGATAGACAAGCCCCCTGCACCCGGCTTGCCCATCGCCGATTTAGCCGCTAGCTTCCAGATGGCTGTGGTGGATGTACTGGTCGGCAAGACCGTGCGTGCTGCCCACGCCTTTGGTGCACGCGAGGTCTTCGTCGCCGGTGGCGTTTCGGCTAACAGCCTCCTGCGTGCAGAAATGATCGCACAGGCGGGGGTGCCGGTGCGTATCCCCCCACTCGAACTATGTACGGATAATGCTGCGATGATTGCAGCGGCGGGTTATTTCCGCTATCAGGCTGGTCAGCGCGATCCGCTGGATTTTGATGTGCTCCCCAACTGGGCTTTGGCGGAATAGGGAACACCGTAGCATTAGGATAGGCCGACTGTCTCCGCAAAGCGGCGCACAGCGGCGATGTGTTCAGTGGGGCTGGTGAGGCCACAGTCCATCGTGTTGAACGAGAGGTGTGTGGCTCCGATGGACTGCCATTGCTCGACCTGCGCCAGCCATTCGTCTGCGTCGCCTCCACCGTAGGATAAACGTGGCTCCAGCCCAAAATCGGCGGGACGGGAGCGTCCCACTTCCTCGAGGTAACGATCCAGTTTTTCCAGCAGGGGGCGATTGGCCTCCACCGAACGTGTGCGGGGCATCCAGCCGTCGCCGAGACGCGCCATGCGCCGCAGGGCTGCTTCACTGTCCCCTCCAAACCAGATGGGGATGGGGCGCTGCACTGGCAGCGGGTTGATCCCCGCGTCGGGGACGACATGCCAGCGGCCTTCGAAGGTGATCAGCGGCTCGGTCCACAGACGGCGCAGCAACGCTATCTGCTCCTCTATGCGTCGCCCGCGCGTGTGGAAATTTTCGCCCAGTGCGATGTATTCCACCTCATTCCATCCCAGCCCGACCCCTAGCCGTAGCCGTCCGCCGCTCAGCACATCCAGCGAGGCGGCTTGCTTGGCCACAAGTGCTGTCTGCCGCTGGGGGAGGATCAAGATGCCGGGGACCAATTCTACCTTGTCGGTAACAGCGGCGATGAAGCTAAACAGCACGAACACCTCATGGAAAGGGTGCTCATAGGTGTACGCACCCTGCCATCCCCCGGGGCGATTGGGGTTGGCACCCAGCACATGGTCGTAAGCCAAGATATGCGTGAACCCTAACCCCTCAACCGCCTGCGCATAGTCGCGAATGGCGATGGGGTCGTTGCCGATCTCGGTCTGTGGGAAGACGACGCCTATCCTCATGCTTCACCTCCTGTTAGGGGGAGCATAGCGCTTTACCCGTGCGCGTCGGGTGGCTCGGTGTGGATGGTGACGCGGTGTAGAGCGGGTAAGGCTGCCTTTACCTGCGTCTCAACCTCTTCAGCCAGCCGGTGGGCTTCCTCAAGTGGCATAGTGGGTTGCACATAGCAGTGCATACTGAGCGCATAGCCGCCGTCGGCCTCGGGCCGAATATCCAGATCGTGCCAGTAGTTATCGGGATACAACCCGCGTGCGATCTCCAGCGCAGCATGGGCAAGGCCATGAATCCCCTCGCTGGGTGGGGGCGGCGTCTCGGGCAGGTGCCTCGGCTCAATATGCGTGACGATGCGCTCTAGATTGGGGAGAACGCGCCGCAGCCGTTCCTCAAGGCGCGTGACCAGCGCATGGGCTTCTCCCACCGTTTGCTCGGGTGAGACCTCTACATGCATCTCTACCGTCAGGCCGTCTGCCCCATTGGAAGGGATCACTTCATGCACGCTGAGGCCCAGGGCGTCGGCTTCCGCGCGTGCGATCAGTGTGTAATCCGGCGGGCCGCTGCGCATCGGCAGGAAGTACACCTGAATATCGCTTAAACCGCTGAATTGGGCGCGCAGGGCTGCGCGGATTTCTTCCGCAATGGCCGCGCTATGCTCGGCAGTGGTCGGAGCAGCCACTTGAACGTCAATGTCCAAATGCACCTCGTCGGCAGGCCCTCGGCTGCGCACCCGCGAGACGTGCTGCACTCCTGCCACCTGTTGCACGACACCGCTTACCGTATCAGGGTCGATAACTGCCTGATCTACGAGGATGCCCGCCGAGTGGCTGACGATCCGCCACGCGGCACGCCCCAACAGAACAACGACGATCAGCGCTGCTGCCGCGTCTACCCACACCGCTCCCAATCTCACGGCGATCAGGCTGGCGATAACGGTCAGGGATACCAACACGTCGCTGCGTGTGTGTTCAGCGTCGGCAAGCAGGAACTCGGATTGAAGGCGTTTTCCCGCACGGCGTTCGTAAGTGGTCACGAGCAGGTTGATGGTCATGGTGATGGCCATGACGGCGAAGCTAACCGCAGTGACCTCGGGCGTACCGCCTTCAGCAAGGCGCGAGATGCTGCTCTTGGTGACTTCCCAGGCGGTGAGGAGCAGCATCCCGCCGATCAACATGCTGGCTAACGTCTCAAAGCGGCGATGGCCGTAGGGGTGATTCCGATCCGGTGGTCGGGCGGCCAGTGTGCTGCTCACCAGCCCCACGATGTTGGAAGTGGCGTCAAAACTGGAGTGGAATCCATCCGCCACCATCGCCAGTGAACGGGTCAGTAGCCCCACCGCTATTTTGGTGCTGGCAACCAGGATGTTTGCTACCAAGGTGAAAATCAGCACACGGCGCACGTCTTCATGCCGATTAGTAGATGACATAGACCCTCCGTTCCGATTTATGTTAGCATCTCCCCGTAGCAGTTGCGAACAAAGGGTGACGGCGGAACATGGCAGGGAGAGAAAGTCGGCGTTACAATGCGGACGCAAAACTAGCGTCTAATTGAAAATGGTCTAATGAAATCGCGGCAACAGGTTGCCCCTATCGCTCGGCAGCAGAGTTTTTCCTCCGCACTGATAGCCCCTACTGTCACCTCAGTCCCGCGCCCCTCCCGCTGGCAACGGACATTTAGCGCTCTGCGCCACTATAACTTTCGCCTGTACTTCATCGGACTACTCATTTCCGTCACGGGATCATGGGCGCAGAACGTCGCTCAACAGTGGCTGGTCTATGACCTGACCCGTTCGGCGCTGGTGCTGGGGCAGGTGACCTTTGTCATGGCCGTTCCGGTATGGCTCCTCGGACCTTGGGCAGGTGTGGTCATCGATCGCATGTCGCGCCGCACCCTGCTTATCATCACTCAGGTGATCCAGCTTGCGCAGGCAGTTATTCTCGCCGCCCTCACTTTCAGCGGGCGGATTGAGGTGTGGCACGTAATTGCGCTTTCAGC
>DAOTYL010000035.1:0-7121 GCA_034434955.1 Anaerolineae bacterium
TCCAGCTTGCCTTCAGCGGCGAGACGCGTCAGGTCGCGACTGTACTTCTCGAGCATGCGGTAGCGGCTCTCGGCGTGTGGATCGGTGACGCGCTGGCCGCCGCGAATCTCGCGAATAGCTTCCATCACCCGCTCACGGGTAACCCCTGCTTCGCGCAGGAAACGCGCGGAGGGCGTGTTGCGGTTGCTCAGGATCGCCAGAAAGATGTGCTCGGTAGAGATATAATCGTCGTTTAGGCGTGTGGCCTCTGCCTGAGCGTCCTCGATCACGCGGTTGACGCGTGGTGTGATAAACACCTGCCCTGCGCCGGGGCTGTAGATGCCCGCTGTGCGCGGTGTGTTGCGCAGGTCCTCGTCTAGGCGGCTCTTGAGTGCCTCAACATCCACATTGAGCCGCTCCAGAATCTGCCCCACCACGCCGTCGGGCTGCTCCAGCAGCGCCAGCATGATGTGCTCAATGTCAATCTGGGTGTGGTTGTAGCGCTGCAGGATTTCCAACGCACGCGAAGTAGCATCCTGAGCGCGTTCTGTAAAACGATCAAAGCGGTTCATAGAGCAAACCCCTTGCGGCCGTCAGGCCGCTGTTACATACCTCTATTTGCCTCAAGTCTCTCCTAACTTCCACTGTCTCCTTCATAATTTTCTCACAATTGGAGGTGTCATTCTATCATAGCAACGTAAGAAAAGGAATCGGCCCGCTAGGTGTCGGCGTTGGTGGAGAGGCGGCTTGCTAGTTTGCGGTAGATGGTCACCGTCTGCGCTGCTACTCGCGTCTGGGTGAAGCGCTCCAGTACGCGGGCACGCCCATCCTCGGCGAGCTGCTGGCGCAGGCGGGGCCGCTGCATCAGCGCCAACAGGCACGCCGCGAGCGCATCGGCGTCGCCTTCGGGGAACAACAGCCCGGCGTTGCCGATCACCTCTGGAATGGCCCCTGACCGCGCTCCAACTACCGGCACACCGCAGGCCATCGCCTCAACGAGCACGCGCCCGAACTGCTCCTTCCAGTTGCGCTGGGTGCGTGAAGGCAGCACCAGCACGTCTAGATCGCGGTAGAAGCGCGGCATCTCGGTTGAGGGGATCGGCTGCTCAAAGATCACGCTACCCGACAGATCGTACACACCAGCCAGCATCTGCAATGCCTCGCGCTGAGGGCCTTCGCCTAGGATGCGCAGTATCCACCTGCCGGGCAACTTCACCACCGCACGGATGAGCAGGTCCACACCCTTTTCCGGCACTAGTCTACCTGCATAGCCAATGACAAAATGTTGCCGCTCGCGGGGGGCGGGGTCGGGGGAGAAGAGTTGCGGGTCCACGCCAAACTGGGGGATGACCTCCATCGGCCCGCTGTAGCCCTTCCGCCGCCACACGGCGATGGCTTCCTCGTTGCCTGCGATCCCGTAATCGGCGTGGCGCAGCACCCAACGCTCCATCTGAGCAAAAGGCGGCGGATAGCGTCGATAGATGTTTTGCCAGGTGAAGAACAGGCTTTTGGCCTCTATACGCCGCGCCAGCCGTAGGGCGTGATAAGTCGCTAGATTGTACGGCTCTTCGTCTATGTGCACGACGTCGGGACGTAGCGCGAAGACGTGGCGTTTGAGGCCGGGGTAGTAGTGCAGGTGAAAGTTGCCGTTAAAGCGCAGCGGCTCAACGATGAGGGTGTAGCCGACTGTATGGGCCTGTTCCAGGTGTAGGGTGCGGCCCGGCTCTTTCCAGGTTGGCGGCACGACCACCGTCAGCTCAATATCGTCGTGGGCGGCGATAGCCTCTAGCTTGCGCTGGTATGCTCCTACCAGACAAGCCTTTGAGATCATCAGTACCCGTAGGGCAGGGGCGTTTTTTGGGGTGGGCAAACAACCGTCCTCCTTGTGCGCGGCTTCCATTGTAACCGTTATAAGGGAGAAGGGCGAGGCACACTTCCCACAGAGGGCGCATCGCAGCGCTGTGGAAGTCGCTAGATGTCGCCAGATAAGTCAGAAAAAGATATACTTAATTGTGAGGCGAGGGCCTCTCCGTTGCAAACGAGGTGAGGCCTAAATGTTCTGCGGCAGCGATCATCCTTGATTTTTGGGGTGCCGCAGTGTACCATTACCAAGGCCCAGCGCTCATAGGCCGCTGAGCGATCTTCTCAAGGCTCTCTTGCATAGATCGCCATGGCCCCGGCAATCCTCTCGCTCCGATGTTTCACTGAAGGTATCTCTCGCAACCCTTTCAGTGAAACCTCAGGCTTGACCGAGCGCCATCGGTCAAACGCTCAACCTTAGTGAGGAGTGGCATCGAGGAGGTCTCGATACACTATGACGATGCACAGCGAAGGCTTAAGCAATCCCGACATCCCCGTCCCTGATGAATTGAAATCCAACGTGTTGATCACCACGCTGGACAGGATATACAACTGGAGCCGCGCTCGTTCGGTATGGCCCATGCTGTTTGGCTTGGCTTGCTGCGCTATTGAGATGATCGCTACGGCGGCTTCGCGCTACGACCCTTCGCGTTTCGGTATGGAAGTGATGCGCCCTAGCCCGCGTCAGTGTGACCTGATGATCGTCTCCGGCACGGTGACCAAGAAGATGGTGCCGCAGATCGTGCGCCTTTACAACCAGATGGCTGAGCCACGCTACGTGATGGCCATGGGCGCCTGCGCCTCCGGCGGAGGGCCTTTCAAAGAGGGGTACAACGTGGTGGATGGCATTGACAAGTTCTTGCCGGTGGATGTGTACGTCCCCGGCTGTCCGCCCACCCCTCAAGCGTTGCTGCATGGCTTTATCACGCTGCACAAAAAGATCGAGGGGCAGAGCATCCGCACAGTGCCTTGGTATAAGCAAGGACACAGTGAGCCGATCCCTGTGCCGGTGCTTGGCCCTGACCTGATCGATCCCCGTCAGGCGGCTCTCATCCGCGCCGAGGCGTCACGGCAGGCTCAAGAGGGAGCATCCGCCGCCAATGTATCTGCAGACTGATCGACATCTCAGATTGAGAAGGCGCTATGGCTGAACCAACTTCGCAAACGACTGCTGCCCAGATCGGCGACCCGCTGGCTTACCTAAACGAAAAGTTCCCCGGTGCTGTTGAACCTGACACGCGCCCCGGCTATCAGGGCATCGTAGTGGACCGCG
This sequence comes from Anaerolineae bacterium, assembly GCA_034434955.1. Classification (GTDB taxonomy): domain Bacteria; phylum Chloroflexota; class Anaerolineae; order Aggregatilineales; family UBA3940; genus DAOTYL01. The sequence continues at coordinate 3,113 of DAOTYL010000035.1, forward strand.
ATAAACTGGTTGAGGTTGCGACAGCGATCCGCGACGATCTGGGCTACGATTTGCTGGCCAACTTGGGCTACGTGGATTACCTTCAGGATGGCTTCTTTGAAGTGTCCTACCACGTCAGCAGCACCACGCGGGGCGGCCCGCCGTTCAACTTCAAGGCCCGCACCCCCCGTGACGTCGCCACCCTGCCTTCGCTGACCGGCGTGTGGCCGGGCGCAGATTTTCAAGAGCGCGAGGCTTGGGATTTGATGGGCATCCACTTCACCGGCCATCCCGACTTGCGGCGCATCCTGCTGTGGGAAGGCTTTGCCGGCCATCCTCTGCGCAAGGACTGGCGGGAGCCGTTCTATGAGGAAGAGCAGAAGCCCTTCAAGAGCCGCTGGCCGGAGGGGCGTGTTGAGCGTGCCGAGATGCGCGTGCCCTATGGGATGAACGTGCAGTATCCGCCGGGCTTCACGCTGGAGGGTTGGACACCCGAGGGTGAGGAGGCCCTCTATGCTGGGCTGACCACGCCGCTGGGCGCAGGGCCGGAGATGGATCAGATCAAAACCGATCAGCTCATCGTCAACCTCGGCCCGCAGCATCCCAGCACGCATGGCGTGTTCCGTATGGTCGTCACGCTGGATGGGGAGACCATCACCCGCCTCAAGCCGGTATTCGGCTATCTGCACCGCAACCACGAGCAGATCGGCGAACGCAACACCTATCTCCAGAATATGCCCTACACCGATCGGCTAGACTACTTCTGCAGCATGGCTAACAATCTGGCCTACGCCATCACGGTGGAGAAGATGCTGGGGCAGGAAGTGACCGAGCGCGCCGAATACTTGCGCGTGCTGATGGTCGAGCTGACCCGTATCCTCAACCATATGGCCGCTATCGGTTTCCTGCTCAACGACCTAGGGGCTTTCTTCACGCCGGTGTTGTATGCACTGGCCGAGCGTGAGCTCATCCTTGACCTGTTTGAGGCCACTGCAGGCTCACGCATGATGTGCAACTACATGCGCTTCGGCGGTGTGGCTTACGACCTGCCGCCCTACATCGGTGGGCCGGCGGTGAAGCCGGGCGACCGTGCCCGTCAGCTGGATACCATGAAGTTCATCCGCGATCTGGTGTACGAGCGCCTGCCGCGCGCTTATGAGGAAATGCATACCTATCTGACGGAGAACGAGGTGCTTGTCACGCGCCTGAAGGGTGTAGGCGTGCTGCCGCCCGATCGCGCCGTTGCCTACAGCACCACCGGCCCCGTCCTACGCGCCAGCGGCGTGCCTTACGACCTGCGCCGTGCTGATCCCTACAGCGTGTACAACGAGTTTGATTTCGATGTGGCGGTACGCTACAACGGCGACGCCTACGATCGTTACTTGCTGCGCATGGATGAGATTGAGCAGAGCCTGCGCATCCTCCAGCAACTTGTCCCCCGTCTAGAGGAGACCGCCGGCCAGAATTACTGGGCTGGCAAGCGCGCTTACACCTTCCGCGTCCCGCCGGGCGAGCACTACGGGCACGCCGAGAATCCAAAGGGTGAGCTGGGCTTTCACATTGTCTCGGATGGCAGCGCCAATCCTTACCGCTATCACATCCGCTCGCCAAGCTTCATCAACCTGACGGCGCTGGAAGAGATGTGCATTGGCCACAAAGTGGCCGATATCATCGTCATCCTGGGCAGCATTGACATCGTGCTGGGCGAAGTAGATCGCTAACCTGCCTCAAGGAGCGAGCATGTACGGACTGGGAATCCTCAAAGGGCTTGGGGTTACCCTCAAGCACTTTATCAATACCTACGTGGACGATCTGAAATGGGGCGTAAAGCGCTATACCACCGACGCCGGCTTTGCTGCACGGCAGAGCACGAGCACGCGGGGCATTTTCACGGTGCAATATCCGGAGGAGAAGATCGCCCCGCCGGAGCGCTTCCGCTACATCCCCTTCCTCGTAGTCAACGATCCCGATCATCCCGAGGCGCCGGGGGAGATTTGGTGCACCAGTTGCGGTATCTGCGCCAAGGTCTGTCCGCCGCAGTGCATCTGGATCATGCGCGGCACCGACCCCACCACAGGGCGTCCTATCCCCCAGCCGCAGGAGTTCTATATCGACGTTGACATCTGTATGAACTGCGGCTTCTGCGCCGAGTTTTGTCCCTTTGATGCCATCAAGATGGATCATGACTACGAGATTGCGAGCTACGACCGCACAACGGCCCACATTTTTGACAAGGCGCGGCTCTCCAAGCCGCTGAGCTACTGGCAGACCATCGCTCCTACGCGGGCTGAAGAGGAACGCCTGGCGCGTGAGGCAAAAGAAGCAGCCAAGAGCGCCAGACAGAAAAGCTAGCGTCAACAAGACCGCCGCCAGCTGCTGAAAATGGTCTGATCGTAGAACTACGGTTCTTCTTTTAGAGACCGCTCGCAGCTGGTGGGCGGTCTCTGCGTATTCGCAGGGTGGGAAGGTGAGAGCCGCTAGATGATGTACCAACGCGACGCGGAGATCCTCTTCCCTGTGCGGGTTATTCCCTCGCTGCGCAACCTGCGCGGGCCGGAGTGGCAGCAATTGGTTGACGCTGTGCTCGAGCAGCCGCCCGGCAGTATAGAGCAGCAAGCCTTTACCCTGATGATGATCCGGTTAGATGGGTGTCTCACCTGCCATGCCGATAGCTACCGCGCTATGCGCGGATGCACCCTCTGCGCCCAGCAGACTATCACGCGCTTCAAGGGCAGCGATCGCGACCTCATCGCTGCCTATGAGCAGGCGCTCGCAGATATGCAGCGCTGGCATGAAACCGGCGAGGTCCCCGCTGGTGAGCGCCCTCCGTCTGAGGTAAGATAAAGACGAAATCAGTCTATCAAATCCCTAAGAAGGGCTGGGCTGTCGAATGCCAGAAAGCCAAACGTTGGAAGAACTTGTGATGTCCCGCCTGAAGGATGTGGTTGAGCCTGACCTGAAGCGGGACATCGTGACGCTCAACATGGTGCGCGGGGTGACCGTTCGAGATCATCGCGCGCGGTTGACGCTGGTGCTCAGCACGCCGCTGTGGCCAGAGAAGGGGGATTTTCTGCGGGCGGCAGCGCACGATGCAGTGCTGAGTGTTGAAGGGATCGCGGAGGCCGAGATCGGGCTGGAGGTGGACATTGCGAGGACCGTGCCCGACGGCCAGATGGGCCTCCACATGCGCAACATCGTGGCGGTGAGCAGTGGCAAAGGCGGCGTGGGTAAGAGCACGGTGGCCGTCAATTTGGCGGTGGCGCTGGCGCAGGCTGGTGTGCGGGTGGGCCTGCTAGATGCTGACATCACCGGTCCAAACATCCCTATTCTTATTGGCCTCTATGGGCAACCGCCTTTCACGGGCGAGAAGCTCATCCCCCTGGAAGCCTATGGCGTCAAGGTGATGAGCATGGGCTTCCTCATCGACCCCGATAAGCCCGTCATCTGGCGTGGGCCGATGATCCACCACGCCATCCGCCAACTGCTGAGCGATGTGGAATGGGGTGAACTGGATTACATGATCGTTGACCTGCCGCCGGGCACAGGCGACGCTCAGCTTACGCTGGCGCAGTCCGTGCCGCTCACGGGTGCGCTGATCGTGACGCAACCCCAACAGGTTGCCCTCGGCGATGCCTTGCGCGGCATCACGATGTTTGAACAGGTCAATGTAGCCATTCTGGGCATTGTAGAGAATATGAGCGGCGAGTTGTTCGGGACGGGCGGCGGCAGGCGGCTGGCCGAACAGCGCGGCTTGCCGTATCTGGGCAGTGTGCCGCTGGACCCCGAGGTGCGCATCGGTGGGGATGCCGGTCAGCCGATTGTCGCCGTGAAGCCCGATTCGCCAGCGGCACAGGCGTTTATCCGGTTGGCGCGGGAGATCACAGCGCATATTGGCCTCATGGCGCTCGAGCAGGGTAGCAGTGCTGTCCCCCTCATCACATTAGAGTGAGCGCAAGAGGCAAACGAAAGGGCAGGTAGTGTGATAATGACCTGCCCTTTTTTGTGAGGCCACTGCGCTTGTGTGATGTTG
>DAOTYL010000036.1:0-3695 GCA_034434955.1 Anaerolineae bacterium
GGCCGCTGTACGAGGAGATACGGGCGATTACGGGGTATCCAAAGCGGTATTAGATCGCCGCGGGTTTCATCCTCACCTCACCCCGTTGCGCCTTGCACGCCTGTGGTGTACAGTTGCGCACGGAACGGCCATCCTGCTTGCGGAGCGCCTGTCATGCCCGATCCCCGTCAAAGCGCCGACGTGCAGACGTTGCAGGCCAACCTTAACGTCCTGAACCGGCTGGTTGAGATCAGTGTGCTGTTGAACGCCACGCTTGACCTTCAACCTGTGCTCAACTACACCATGCAGGCAGCGACCGAGATTGCGGATGCCGAGGCGGCTTCCATCCTACTCGTGGAAGAGCGCAGCGGTGAGCTGCGCTTCGCCGCTGCCTCCGGTGTGGATGCCCAAGGCCTTGTCGGTCTCACCGTGCCGGTGGAGCGCAGCATTGCCGGCACGGTGCTCACCCAGAACCGCGCCATCATCATCGACGACGTAGCCCACCATCCGCACCACTTCCAGCGCGTGGATCGCCTGATTGACTTCCACACGCGCTCCATCCTCGGCGTGCCCATGCGCATCCGCGAGCAGCCGGTGGGCGTGCTGGAGGTGCTCAACAAGCGCAGGGGGCGCTTTGGCGAGGACGATGTGCGTTACATGACGATCCTCGCCGCGCAGGCGGCCACAGCCATCCATAATGCGCAACTTGTGTGCTCGCTGGAGAAAGCCTATGAGGACCTCAAACGGTTACATAAGCTCAAAACGGACTTCATCGCCATTGCTTCGCACGAGCTGCGCACACCGCTCAGTGTGATCCTCGGCTATGCTACGTTCCTTCAGGAAGAGGCGCAAGGAGAGATCGGCGAGCACGCCCAAGCCCTGCTCAACAGCGCTCTGCAGTTGCGCAGTCTGATTGAGAGCATGACCAACCTGCGCTATATGGTGATAGAAGATGCGGAGCTAGAGTTTAGGATGCTGCCGCTCGATGACCTCCTGCGCGGGGCGTATCGTGAAGTCCTGCCGCTGGCGCTGGCCAAGGATCAACACTTTGAGCTGAAAGAGCCACTTCCGCCGTATCTTATCCGCGCCGACCACGCCCGTCTGCATCTGGCGCTCATCAATGTCCTGCAGAACGCCGTCAAGTTCACGCCATCAGGTGGGACGATCCTTCTCTCTGCCGAACGCAGCGGCGATGAGGTGTGGATCACTGTGCGTGATAACGGCATCGGCATCCCTCCGCAGGACCTGGGGCATATCTTCGAGGCGTTCTATCAGGTAGGCGATCCGCTCACACGGCGCTACCCGGGCATCGGATTGGGCCTCACCGTTGCGCAGGCAATCATGGAACGGCACGGTGGGCGCATCTGGGCGGCCAGCGAAGGCCCCAACATGGGCAGTTGCTTCACGCTGGCCTTGCCCCTTCTCCCCACCTCATTCCCCCAGCAGAAAAGCGAGCACCACCAATAGGGCAAAGGAGAGCGCCACGCCCATCTCAATGAAGCCAAAGCGCTTCACGTTCTCAATCTGCGGCCTGCGGCGGGCGACGTAGAGGGCGCGCACCAGCAGCAATCCTACCGGAAGCGCTACCAGCGGGGGCAGCCAACGCATCCACACGGCAGCGATCACAGCAAGCAGGCTCAGGGCATGAGCCGCTACCACCGCCCACGTTTCCCCGCGTGAGGCGCGCCCGTGCCGTTCGTCAATGCGCAAGCGCACATACAGCACGCTGATCGCACTGTGCAACGCGCTGATGCCCCACGCCAGCCACGCCGTTGCATCCAGACGGCCTGCCATGCTGACGTAAGCCGCAGGCGCAGCCAATGCCAAGCCGATCACGCCGATCAACTCCACAAGCAGCGTACGCGGGCCGAGTGCGGTACCAAGCACCAACGTCAGTGCGAGCACGCCCACGGCGGGCAGCCCTAGCCACAGCACCGGCCAGCGTCCCAGCGCCAGCAGTCCACCGCCGGCCAGCACGGCGAGGCCTCCCAGCAGCAGGCTCCAGAACTGCGCAGCGCCGAGGTCAGCGCGACGGCCCCGCCCACGCACGATGCGCACCCACAGGCTGATGGGCTGGCGGGCGAGGAAGAGTGCCATCACCGCCGCAAGGGCCAGCGCAGTGGCCCCCACGGCGAAGGTCGCCGCCCCTGCCACTGCGCCCACGCCTGCACCGATGAGGAACGGCGTCAGCGTCAGCGACCATGAACCGTGTTCAGAGGGGAAGATCATGCGGTAGCGTTTCAGCACGTCTCTCATCATACGTTTCTATCCCTATCAGCGTACCACCACCCGTGTGCCCTCATAGCGATTGCTGACGCGGGTGTACAGTTCGTTGAGGTTGCCCTGTGGCGTCGTCCAGCGCCAGAACCAGCGGGCATCCTGCGGGGTCAGGTTGACGCAGCCGTGGCTGCGCGGCCTGCCGTAATCGTTGTGCCAGTATGTGCCGTGTGTTGCCACCCAGTTATCCGTAAAGTAGCACACGAAGGGCACGCCGGGCAGGTTGTAGAAATCCGGATCGTCCGAGGCAGTGTCGGCTACCATGCGCTCGCTGAGGCGCTTATCCCAGATGTAGTGCGTGCCCTTGGGCGTCTCGTAGTCCTTCACGCCGGTGGAGACATAGCAGGCGTAGACCGGCTGACCGTATTCGTAGGCCGTGATGGTCTGCTCGCTCAGGTTGACCTCGATATGCTTGGCGTCCGGCGGCACATGCGGCGAGAGGGGTGCGAGGTCCTCATCCGGAATCAAGCGCAGATGCGTGGCAGGCAGATAAATAGTCTGATACAACTCGCGCACACGATACCACATCCTACCGTCCGCCCCTTCTACGAGCTTCGTCACGCGGAAGACGCAGCCGTAGTGCACACGCCCGCGCACGTTTTCCGCCTCCCGCGCAAAGGGATCGGGTCGGGCGAAGGCCTCGGAGTAGGGGACAATCACCTCGGCCCAGCGCCCCTCGCCGAGGTCCGCTACAGGCTGGGCAGGCAGATGGAAGCGCATAGGCTGCACGAACGAGGCGTAAAGATAGCCGTAGGCCGTCTCCAACCACAGGCCGTTGTTGAGGAAGACGTACTCCCCGCGCACCACGCGCCGCACACGCACCACATCGTCGCGCTGCAACTCGCTGACAATGGCAGATGAGGTGTTCGGCTCAGCGCGGGCGGGCTGATATTCCTGTGCGATGCGGCCCAGCGGCTCGCCGTTCCAGCGCTCGCGCAGGGTGAGCCGTCGAGGGGCGCGGGGATGCCCTCCTATAAAGGGTGCCACTGCCGCCCCCAGCCCGATGAGGCCGATGGATTGTAGCGCTGCGCGACGTGAAGCCATCATATGCTTCCCCTGCCGAATGCCTTCCGCAGTGATTGTAGCGTATCGCCGTAGGGAAGCGTAGGCCTTGATTTGGATCAAGCATCGGCCCCTCACCCCATTCCCTCATTCCCTCCTCGCAAACGCGGGGAGGGGAAACCGACCGCCGGCGCGGGGCACAACGCCGCCACCCCGAACGCTGATCCGGGCTATACTTATGGTGACGCTATCCTGTGGAGGCGCAGCGATCTGATGTTGGTGCGCGACATCATGACCCCCAACCCCATCACCATTCGCCCGGAGAGCGACTATCTGGCGGCGATTGCCATCATGCGTGCCGGAGACTTCCGCCGCCTGCCGGTGGTGGATGCCGAGGGGCGGCTGGTGGGCATCGTCACCTACAATGACCTGCTCAA
>DAOTYL010000037.1:0-9836 GCA_034434955.1 Anaerolineae bacterium
GAAAAGCGCCCTGTCAACATGGTCTTCCAAGCCTATGCGCTTTTCCCTCACCTGACCATCGCCGAGAACATTGCCTTCGGGCCGCGTATCAAACGCTGGCCAGAACAGGAAATTCGCACAGGCGTCGAGGAGATGCTACGGCTGGTGCAGCTGGAGGGCTTCGGAGCACGCAAGCCGCATCAGCTAAGCGGTGGGCAGGCACAGCGCGTGGCGCTAGCCCGCGCCCTCATCAACCGCCCCAAAGTGCTGCTGCTGGATGAACCGCTAGGCGCGCTTGATCTAAAACTGCGCAAGGCCATGCAATTGGAGCTACGCAGCATCCAGCGGCGGTTGGGCATGACCTTCATCTACGTGACCCACGATCAGGAAGAGGCGATGGTCATGTCTGACCGCATCGTGCTGATGAATGCCGGCAAGATCGTGCAGGTTGGGACGCCTGTGGAGATTTACAACCGACCTGCCAACGAGTTTGTCTCACGCTTTATCGGCGAGGCTAACCTATTTGACGGCAAGATCGCGGCCATCACCGGCGATAGGCTGAAGATCGAGCGGAACGGCCTGCTGCTGACTGCGCCCCTCAGTGGAAATGTGACGGTAGGTCAGCGGGTCGTGGTCTCGGTGCGTCCGGAGCGCGTGGCCCTGTTCGCACGGGCTGAAGACGCACCAAGCGATTGGGAGAACGTCTTCAGCGGCACGGTGGACAGCGCAATCTTTCTGGGGCCGATTTCACGCTATCAGGTCCGGTTGGCCAACGGGGATATGGTCATGATTGACCGGCCCACCGTCAACGGACAGCTCTCCTACCAAGCGGAGATGCAGGTCTATGTGGGCTGGGAGAGTGTTAACAGTGTTGTGCTTCCCGGCTGAGGGAGCGAACCCCAACAAAGGAGGTGTGTCCGACATACTCGGTGCAAATTACACTCACGTGCGTATAGCAGGCGATTGTTGTCCCATATGACACGGAGGGAGGCAAACATGCCAAGGGTAAGTCGGATCAGCCGACGCGACTTCCTCAAGACAACCGCTATTGCCGGTGCAGGACTGGTAGCCGCTTCATGCGGTGCCAAGCCTCCCACCGGCGGCGGGAACCTGCGGGGCATCACCATCAACTATCTGGGCTGGGAAGGCTACGATTATGCGGGTGCGCTGGCCCCCTTAGTTGAGGAGTACGGCATCACCATCAACTCTACCTACGGTGGCAACAACGAGGAAATCTTCTCCAAGCTGAAAGCTGGCAGCCCGGGTCAGTACGACGTGATCAGCATCTATCACGGCAACGTACCCGCCCTTGTGGCCAACGACCTTGTGCAGCCCCTGGACATCAGCCGGCTGGAACACTGGGAAGACATCATGCCGGCCTTCAAGAATCAGCCCTGGCAGGTTTACGACGGCAACGTTTACCCCATAACCTTTACATGGGGCACATCCCAGCCGGTTTACAATCCCAAGTACGTGCCAGAAGGCATCCCCTCATGGAACATCATGCTGGACCCCAAGTATAAGGGGCGCATCGTCCAGGTGGACAACGTGACCAGCGACCCTTATGCGGCCCTACTTGCTATCGGCGTGGACATCCGCAACCTCATCACCAAGGATCAGCTGGCAGCCGCTATGGAGTGGCTGAAGCAGGTCAAACCCAACATTCGCGTTATGGTGCCCAGCTACGGCGAGATGGCAGACGTGATGGCCCGTGAGGAATGCTGGCTGACGATGGTGGCCTGGACGGCCATCATCGGCTGGGTGGCCGAGAAGGGCGTCACGCTTGCTACGCAGATTCCGCAAGAAGGCGCAGCGGGCTGGGCCGATAACTACCTCATCCCCAAGGGCGCCAACCTTGATGCAGCCTACGCCTTCATCAACCAGATGACCTCGCCGTTTGGCCAAGCCGAGCTAGCCAAGTACCTCAATCAGATGATGACCAACCGCAAAGTGGTTGACTTGCTTCCAGAGGACATGGCGGCCCAGTACGCAACGGTCGAGGAGGACCTGCAGCGTATCCCCTTCCCGCCCGACCCACCGCTTGAGACGGACGACCCTAACATCGCCACATTCGCCGACTGGACGGCTGCCTGGGAAGAGTACAAGGCCTATACACCACCCGCTTAGTTTCCTCCAGGGGATTGCCCCCTTACCGCGGTGGTAAGGGGGCAATCCCCACCACACTTTAGGGTTTGCAGGGTTGCTGCGAGGATTGTGCCGTGAGCATCAACTTGAGGCGCATACGGATCGGAGCCGTTGCCACAGTGGGGCTGCCCACCTTGTACATGGCCGCGCTGTTCGTGATCCCTATTTTTGTCTTCTTCATCTACAGCTTCTGGCAGGTGCGGGGCTATGCCCTGGTGCGCGAGTGGACGCTCGACAACTACGTGGAGGTGGCCACCAACGCCAGCTACACGGTGTTCATTATCCGCTCCATTCTCATCGGCCTGCTCACCGCCGCCGTGACGGTGCTGCTCAGCTACCCCGTTGCCTATGACATGGCCTTCCGCATGAAAGAGGGGCGTGAGGTCGTGCTCTTCCTCATCATCCTTTCCTTGTTCTCAAGCTACCTGGTGCGCGTTTACGCGTGGAAGACCATTCTCGGGAGCAACGGAATCATCAACCAGTTCCTCATAGGCGTTGGGCTGGTAGATCAGCCGGTGAGCTGGCTGATCTACACGCCGTTCTCGGTGGTGGTCACACTGACCAGCGTCTTTATGCCCATCACCATCCTGCCCATTTATTCGGTTTTGATGAACATTCACCCCAACCTACTGGAAGCGTCGCGCGATTTGGGCGCCGGGCCGGCCACTACCTTCCTGAAGGTAACCTTGCCGCTGAGTATGCCGGGCGTGGTGGCCGGGTTTGTGTTCACCTTTGTGCTCACGGCGGGCGATTACATCACCCCGCAGCTGCTGGGCGGGCCGAACGGCCAGCTGATCGGCAACTCTATCGTCAGCCAGTTCGGCGTCCTCTCCAACTGGCCGCTGGGAGCAGCGATCACTTTCTACGTGATCGCCATCTTCTTCGCGCTGTTCTTGTTGGGCAGCCTGCTGACCAAACGGCTGGGCATCCGGAGGTAGCGAACCATGCGCATCTCCTGGTTAAGGGTCTACGTCATTCTGATCCTGATCCTCCTTTTTGTGCCTGTGCTGCTGATTGTCATTGCCTCTTTCAACAACAACCAGCTCACGCTGCTGCCCATGCTCCCCACATTGCGCTGGTATAAAGAGGTGATGTCCAACCGCCTGTACATCAGCGGCTTCAGGAATAGCACCATCGTAGCGGTCTTCGCATCCCTTTTTGCAGGCATCCTGGGGACGTTGGCCGCTTACGGCATCAACCGCTACAACCCGCCGGGTAAGCAGATTGTGCTTGGTCTCTTGACGGTGCCTATCCTCATCCCCGGCTTGGTGCTCGGGATCGCCCTGCTTTCCTATTTCACGTTTTTGGGTATCCGCCTCTCCCTGCTGACGGTGATCCTAGCGCACATTGTCTTCTCCACGCCCTACGTGCTGCTGATCATGAACGCTCGCTTCCACAACTTCGACTGGGCGTTGGAAGAAGCGGCTCGCGATCTGGGAGCCAACGCCTACCAGCGCTTCAGCAAGGTGCTGTTTCCACTCATCCGCCCCTCCATTATCGGCTCTATGCTGCTGGTCTTCGCCATCTCTTTTGATGAGTTTGTGGTCACTTACTTTGTGATCGGCCCCGGCAGCACCATGCCGATGATCATCTGGAGCATGCTCAAGCGCATGGTCAGCCCGGCGCTGAACGCTATCTCAACCATCTTGCTGTTGATCTCGCTGGCGATGTTGTTTCTAGCCATCAAAGTGTTTCGTATCAAGTTCGAGCTTTAAATTGCCCCCGCGAGGAACAGTGTATGAAAGAAACAATGACCCCCCTGGAACGCACCCGCGCCGTGATCGAGGGCCGCATCCCCGATCGAGTACCTGTATGTTTACTCAGCTTCCAGAATGCAGCGCACTTTGCCGGCTACAGCGTCAGCGAGTACTGCCTGGACGGGGAGAAGATGGCCAAAGCCCAGATCATCTACTGGGAGGCGTTCCGTCACGACATGATCGAGATTGAGAACGGCGTAGCGGCGCTGGCCGAAGCCGTCGGCTGTGAGGTCGCTTATCCGGAGGAAGAACCGCCCTGGGTGATGCGGCCCGCCCTCAGCAGCCTTGACGAGATCGACCGCCTGCCAGACGACCTGACCGATGCGCCCGGTGTGCGCGAACTGCTCAAGGCCACGCGGCTGGTGGCCGAGAAATTGGGGGAGTTTGTCTGCATTCGGGGAGATTCGGACCAAGGGGCGTTTAGCCTAGCGGCGCAGATTGTAGGCGCAGAGAATTTCCTCATCGCCACTGCCGAGCCACAACAAGAGGAGAAAATCCACCGTCTGCTGACCTACGCTAATGAGCAGGTAAAGCGCTTGGCACGTGCCCAGCTGGCGGCTGGTTCGCACTATACCGTAATCGGCGACTCCATTGCCGGGCCGGATGTATGCTCGCCGCACACCTATCGCAAGTTTGCTCTGCCCTACGAGAAGGCGCTGATCGAGCAGATGCGCCGCGAGGGGATCGAGGTGGGCATCCACATCTGCGGCGATACGACCAAGATCATCAGTGATATGCTGGAAACCACCGCGCTCTATTTTGAGCTGGACTACAAATCTGACCGCGAGGTCATCCGTCGTGCTACAAAAGGGAGGGCAACGATCATCGGCACAGTAGACCCCAGCAACCTTATCCCACGTGGCACTCCGGAGGAGGTCGCAGCGAAAGCGCGGGAGGATATTCGCATCATGGGCCCGGGCGGTCGTTTCATCCTGGGAGCAGGATGCACGCTGCCTCGTGAGACGCCGCCGGAGAACGTGCGGGCATTGGTGGAGGCCGCTCGTGAGGTGGGATGGTATAGCCCGGATGGACAATTAATAGTGCAGGGTTAGCATTATGCACGAGCGAGACCTGGACTCTCTGGCCGACTTCGACCGTATCGAGACCGCCAAGCAACGCCTGCGTGACGTATGGGCTTATCGCCGTGTGGATCACATTCCGGTTTTCATCCGCATCAGCGGCAGGCTGGGGCATACCCGCCGCGAGGTCATTGAGGACGAGGAGCTACTCTACCGCGTCAACCGTGACAATCTGGAACGCAGTCTGCGCCTTCTGCCGGACGATTACGTCCCTTATGCCCGCGTGTGGTTCGGCTACATGACCCTTGCCACCATGTTCGGTGCACCTGTACATTGGGCAGACGATCCGGAGCAATCCCCCGGCGTGGAGCGCCCCATCATCACCGATATGGAGCAGGTCTACAGCCTGACCAAGCCCGATCCCTCGCGCGATGGGCTGATGCCGCGCAATCTACGTGCTCAGCGTATGTTCGCCGAGCGTTTTCCCAAATGGGTGTACTTGAGCGGTTTTGACCTCGGCGGGCCGCTCAACACTTGCCGTGATCTGGTGGAGACACAATTGCTCTACACAGCGATGATCGACCAACCCGAGGCTCTCCACCATTTGCTGAACCTTGTCACCGAGGTGCAAATCGCTTGCTACGAGGCGGAGATTGAGGCATCGGGGGGTTTAGAACGTCTGACGTGTATCGACATGGCTCAAGTATGGGCGCCGGAGGGGCACAAGGGCTTTGTCAGCGATGATGTGTGCGCCACCATCAGCCCGGCCATGTTTGAGACGTTCAGCAAGCCTTACAACAACCGCATCTTTGCTCACTGGCCCGGCGGCCTGCTGCACAACTGCGGGCCGCATCCGGCTGCGAAGCATTATCTTGACCACACACCGCCTATTAACGGCGTCAATTGTTCCTACAGGTACACACGGGATGAGCTGCCCCGTCTGCGTGAGGCCTTCGCCGGGCGGGGATTGGTGCAGGCCATGTTTGACAATAACGAAACGGCCGAGGAGATGGTGGCAGGCTTCCGCTACATGATGGAGACGCTCGCGCCGGACGTGGTAGCGTTGCCCATCCCCATTGTTAATGACAGTTGGAGCGATGCCGAGATCGTCGATCTTTACTGGGCCATGCGTGAGGTAGCCGAAGAATACGCTGCCAACATGCGTTGGCGTGAGGATGGGGTAAGCCGATGAGCGTGCTGGCGCGTGACCGTAACTACGGCTGTCGCATCAACGATGAGTACGTCTATCGCGGGATGCGCGTCATGGTAATGGAGAACGACTTGCTCCGCATCAGCATCCTGCTGGACAAGGGAACGACCATCTTCGAGTACCTCTACAAGCCGCTGGATGTGGACTTCATGTTCCTCAACAACCAAGGTATCCGCTCTCCTGACCGGTTGCCCACCAGCGCACACTCATGGGGTTTCCTCACCGATTACTATGACGGCGGCTGGCACGAACAGTTCCCCAATGCCGGTCAAGCATCAAACTACAGGGGGACGGAGCAGGGTCTGCACGGCGAGGTGTGTTTGCTCCCTTGGCGCTGGACGGTGTTGGAAGACACCCCAGAGCGCATCAGCGCCCGCTTCTGGGTGCGCACCTACCGTACTCCCTTTTTGCTGGAAAAGACCCTCTCGTTGGAGCGTGGTAGCCCTGTCCTGACGATAGAGGAGCGTGTGACCAACGAGAGCAGCGTACCGCAGCACTTTATGTGGGGGCATCATCCTACGCTTGGCGAGGCATTCCTTGATGAGAGCTGCGTGATAGACATCCCGGCGCGGCGTGGGCGGACGCTCCCCAACTGGACACCGGACAACAAGCTCGCGCCCAATGCCGATTTCATCTGGCCGCACGCGCCCACACTGGATGGCGGCACACTTGACCTAAGCAGGGTTCAGCCGCGCAGCGCCCAGCAAGAAGATGCCGTATACCTTTCAGAGTTGGAAGCAGGATGGTATGCCGTCACCAATCAGCGGCTGAGGCTGGGTTTCGGACAAGTGTGGCCGCTGGAGGTGTTCCCTTATCTCTGTTTGTGGGTCGTTTACGGCGGCTCACCCGATTACCCCTGGTATCGTCAGAACTACAATCTGGCAGTAGAGCCGCAAAGCAGCATCCCAGAAGGATTGGCGCAGGCGGTCGCAGCAGGCACAGCGTTGCGATTGGAAGGCGGCGCGGCGCTGAAGCTCACGCTTAAAACGGTTGTCTTCGTCGGCATTAGCAGCGTGTGCCACATCACACCGGACGGAGCGATCTTGCCGAGAGAATGAACAGCAATATTCCGACCTTTTCAATTTATCTTGAGGAGAGTAGCCAATATGCTAGAGACCATTTACGAGAATGTGCTCAACGGGAACGCCGATGCAGTTGTCGATGCCGTGCGCAAAGCGCTGGAGGATGGCATCGCCCCCGGCACAATCCTGACCGAAGGTATGATCGCCGCCATGAGTGAGATCGGCAGGCGCTTTGAGGCCGGTGAGGCCTTTGTGCCCGAGATGCTTATCGCGGCCCGTGCTATGAAGGCCGGGTTGGCCGTGCTGAGGCCCCATCTGGTAGAAGCCGACATCAAGCCGTTGGGCAAAGTGGTTTTGGGCACGGTGCAGGGTGATCTGCATGACATCGGCAAGAATCTGGTGGGGATGATGATGGAGGGAGCAGGCTTTGAGGTGATCGACCTTGGGACGGATGTCTCTCCCCAGCGTTTCGTGCAGGCCGTTCGGGAGCACCAGCCGCGCTTCGTGGGGATGAGCGCCCTGCTCACCACCACGATGGTCAACATGCAGAATGTCATCAATGAGCTGAAAGAGGCAGGCCTACGCGATCGGGTAGTTGTTATGGTAGGAGGCGCACCGCTGACCCAGCAATTTGCGGACAGCATCGGGGCAGACCTCTACGCGCCAGATGCTTCTTCCGCCGTCTCGCGGGCCAAAGCAAAACTCTCTGAGAAAGGATAACCGCTTGTGGCTGGTCTAACCTCGCGCGAGCGCATGTTGCGGGCGCTCAGCCATCAGGAAGTCGACTACATCCCTTGCGCTTTCATGAGCTTCACGGCGCTGCGCAAACGCCTCAACGAGAACCTGTATGAACTGGCTAAAGCTGAATTGGGGATGGGGTTAGACTCGTTTCTCTTCATCCCCTCGGCGGGAAGGCCTCAACGCCCCGATCATCCTGACCTGCGCGGCTTGCCTGTGCGTTTCCACCCCCAGGTGACCGTGCGCGAATGGCGCGAGGACGCGGTGGGGGACTACCCTATCTTGCACAAAGAGTACATTACCCCTGCCGGCAAATTGAGCACTGCCGTCCGCCTCTCTGAGGACTGGCCGCATGGCGATCACATCCCCTTTGTGGATGACTATCAAGTACCGCGTGCGCTCAAGCGCCTGATCAGTGGCCCGCAGGACCTCGATGCGCTTCAATACCTGCTTGCGCCGCCCACCGAAGAGGACATCGCTCGCTACCAGCAGGAAGTAGAGATCGCACGGGCCTTCACCCGTGAGCATGGTATCCTGCTGGTGGGCGGCTGGGGCGTCGGCATGGACATGGCCAACTGGCTATGCGGGATGCAGGAGTTGATGCTCCTCACGATGGACAATCCCACCTTCGTCGCCGACCTGTTGGAGATGATCCACGTATGGAACAAACGGCGTATGGAGGTGGTGCTCTCCGCACCGATTGACCTCTATATCCGCCGTGCATGGTACGAAGGATGTGACTTCGTCATGCCCAAGTTTTATCGCGAGGCAATCTTGCCGCGCCTGAAGGTTGAAGTGGACCTTGCCCATGAGCGCGGCGCTAAATTTGGCTATATCTGCTCTAGCGGCACCAAGCCTATGCTTGACGATTACCTTGAGGCAGGCTTTGACGTGCTCATCGGCGTCGATCCTGTGCAAGGGACACATACGGACATGCCGCTCATGAAGCAGAAGCTCGGCGGGAAGATTGCGCTGTGGGGCGGCGTATCGGGGGCGGTGACAGTGGAGCGTGGCACAGAAGAGGAAGTACGGGCGGCAGTGCGTCATGCCATTGAGACATTGGGGCCGCGGGGATTCATCCTCTCACCGGTGGATAACATCACGGTAGATGAGCCGCTGACTTGGCGCAACCTCGACATCTTCATTGATGAATGGCGCAAGCATCGCAAAGGCGTGCAGGCTACGCCTGTGGGATAACAAGGGAGTAGGGTATGGCAGCCGATCTGGTGCTGGGCGTGGACGGCGGCAAATCCAAGACGGTCTGCCTCATTGCACGCGGCGAAGAAGGCGTGATCGGTGCAGGACGCGCAGGCTCCAGCGATAAGTATGATGTGCCCCTAGAGCAGGCGCTGGACGCTGTCGTAGAGGCAGCGCGGGCGGCGGCAGAGCAGGCGGGTGTTTCCCTGCCTGTGCAGGCAGGCTGCTTCGGCCTTGCGGGTGCGGACTGGCCGGAGGATTTCGCGGAGCTAGAGCACGGCCTGAAGGCACGCAACCTCGCCAAGCAGGTGCTTGTGAAGAACGATATGCACATCGCCCTGCATGCCAACACCGATTACGGCGTGGTGGTCTCGGCAGGAACCCACACAGCTGCCGCCATCCGCACGCCCGATGGGCGCGAATGGCACGCCGGCTGGTTCGCCGTTGAGGGGCCGGGCGGCGTCACGGCAGGGTACAAAGTACTGTGGGCAGTGTTCCGCGCCTGCGATGGGCGCGGTGCGCAAACGGCGCTTACCGATCTGGTGCTGGCTGCCACAGGAGCCTCCGATCCGTTAGAGTTGCTCCGTGCACATTCCGAAGGCCGTGTGGATACAGCCTATCTGGCACGGCTAGCTCCGCTGGTTTTTCAGGCACATTACCGTTTTGGGGATCAAGTGGCAGCGGAGATCATCATGGAGCTGGGAGAGGATATGGCGCGTTGGGCGACAGGTCTGCTGGCGCGTTTCAATCTTCTCCATGCAGAGGTGCC
>DAOTYL010000038.1:0-2561 GCA_034434955.1 Anaerolineae bacterium
GCCTATGCGCTGGCGGTGGGCGGCCCTATCCTACCGCCCACGCTGCGCAACATCCTTGTCATCCCCATCGCCCCGCACCTGACGCTCGACCGCGCTATTGTGCTGGACGAAGGTTCAACGGTGCGTGTGCACGTCGCTACCGACCATCAAGCCATCTTGACGGTAGACGGCCAGTTTGAGGTGGAGCTACAGGACGGCCATCATGTGGATGTACGAGCCAGTGAGCATATCAGCCGGTTTGTGCGCTTGGGCAAGCGCACCTACTTCTATCACACCCTGCTGGCACGGCTGGAACCCAGATGGGATGATGAGTGAGGCAACGGTTGAGACGGTGCAGGGAACGATCGGCGCTGCCCAGTCCTATTTGTTTGATGCGGCCACACTGCATCGCTTCGTCGTGCAGTGGATGAAGCGCACCTTCGCAGCCTGATGATCGTCAGATCGTCGGGTCGAATCTTACAGTACAGGCATAGGAGATGACCGAGTCCTCCGTTAGACCATCCGAACAGGCTGTTTTGTATTGCACTGTGCACCCCACTGTTGAGACTACGCTGCGCTGCAACAAGTGCGGGCGTCCCATGTGCCTCAAGTGTGCTGTGCGGACACCAGTAGGCTATCGCTGTAAGGAGTGTGTGCGTGGCCAGCAGCAGGTTTTCTTCAATGCTAACGCCACCGATCCCATCGTGCAGGGCCTCATCGGCCTTCTGCTGGGCGGAATGGCTGCTACGCTGGCTGCCCTCATCACGCGCTCGCTGGGAATGGGGCTAGGGTTCATCAGCTGGCTGATCGCTTTCTGGGCCGGTTCGGCGGTCGGTGCGGGCATCGCCGACGTGGCGCACCGTGCTGTACGCCGCCGTCGGGGGCGCTACGGCTGGCTGGTAGTAGCGAGCGGCATCGCTACAAGCGGCTTATTGGTGAGTGTCTTCCTGCTTGCCTTCACGCTAACGCAAGCCATCTTCCTGGTGATGGCCGTCAGCGGCGCAGTGGGCAGGCTGCGCTTGGGACGTTGAGGATGTGCGATCCGGAGTTTGAGGGAACACTTACTTTATGCTGAGCGAAATTACCATCAAAGACTTCGCCATCATTGACCGGTTGACGTTGCAGTTCGCACCCGGCTTCAACGTGCTGACGGGGGAGACCGGCGCCGGCAAATCCATCATCTTGGATGCCGTCTCCCTTTTGCTCGGCGGGCGGGCAGATGTGGAGAGCGTGCGCACGGGCACAGAGGCAGCCATTGTGGAGGGCATCTTCCTGTTGACCCCCGGCCCAGTGCGTGAGCATGTCGAGGCCATCCTTGCCCGTGAGGGGTTGGAGGGCGACAGCCCCGATGTGCTGGTCCTCTCGCGGGAGGTGCGGCGTGGTAGTCGGAACATCTGCCGCGTGAACGGGCGCATCGTGACGCTCGGCCTATTGCAGGAGATCGGCGAGCGGTTGATCGACATTCACGGGCAAAGTGAACACCTCTCGTTGCTCAAACCCGCTACCCATCTGGAACTTCTTGACCGCTACGGCAACCTGCTGGAGCGGCGTGAGGCTTTCGCCGCGCTGGTCAGGCAGGTTGAAGCCGTGCGGGCGGAGATTCGCGATCTGACAGTCAGCGAGGAAGCCCGTCGTCGCCGGGCCGAGATGCTGGCGTATCAAGTGGAGGAAGTTACAGCAGCCAATCTGCGGCCCGACGAAGAGGAACTCCTGGAAGAGGAAACCAAGCGACTGGCCAATGCTGAGCAGCTCGCCGAACTGACCCGCGAGGCATATCTGGCACTCTGCGAACCGGATGAAGCGGGCCTTTCAGCCAGCGACCGGCTGACGCAAGCAGCCAGCGCATTGGCCCGCCTGATGAAGATCGATCCCAGCAGCAGCGGATTAGCCGAACTGGCCGAATCGCTCTCCATCCAAGCTGAAGAATTGGCACGCAGCCTTGCCGATTACGAGGAAGCCATCGAGTTCAACCCAGCCCGTTTGCAGGAAGCTGAGCTGCGGCTGGACCTCATCCGTTCGCTCAAACGCAAATACCACTGTGAGACGATCGGGGAGCTACTGCAAGCCACCGAGCAGGCTCAAAGGGAGCTGGAGGCTATTGAACATAGCAGCGAGCGCATCGAGGCTCTGTTGGCCGAGGAAGCCCGCTTGCTTGAGGAGATCGGTCAGCAGGGGATGGCACTCTCGGAGGCCCGTCGGGCGGCAGCCGAGGAACTGTCCCGTGCGGTGGAGGTGGAGCTGGACGATCTGCGCATGGCCGAGGCGCGTTTTGGCATAGCGATTGAGCAAAGCGACGATCCGCACGGCGCACCCATCGGTGAGCGGCGCGTCGCTTTTGACCGCACAGGTATTGACCGCGTAGAGTTTCTCATCGCGCCTAATGTAGGCGAGCCGCTTAAGCCGTTCGCCAAGATTGCCTCAGGTGGGGAGACATCGCGTATCATGCTGGCACTCAAGACAGTGCTCTCCCGCGCTGACCAAACTCCCACGCTGATCTTTGACGAGATCGATTCCGGAATCGGTGGGCGTATCGGCGCGGTGGTAGGCCGTAAGCTATGGTCGTTAGCGCAGGACCATCAGGT
>DAOTYL010000039.1:0-12383 GCA_034434955.1 Anaerolineae bacterium
TACTGGAACGCCAAAAACAGCCCCATCTGGCTGCGCTCATTGGGCTCCATCTCGGTGATGTCCACGCCATCAAAGAGGATTTGGCCTTCGGTGACCTGATAGTTCGGATGCCCCATCAGAGTGTGGGCCAGCGTGCTCTTGCCGGAGCCATTCGGCCCCATCAGGGCGTGCGTTTCGCCCTGGCGCACGATGAGGTTCACGCCTTTCAAAATTGGTCTATCTTCAACACTCACGTGGAGGTTGCGGATTTCAAGGGTGACCGTCATGCTTCAAAAAGCCTCCCGTTCTGTGATAAATGGTAGGGGCAGTGAATGCTTGGTGGGGACGCGCTACGGCGTGCCCGTAACTGCACCTGTGCGTCGCTTTCCCCTTGCTGGCTGGATTATAACGCGCGGGCGCAGTAATGTCAATAATATTGATACTTATCATCTTTATTGACGTTGCACACCCCACACGCTATAATTTGCATACCATGACTACCCAGGATGTCAGCATTACCCACACCCAGAGCACACGGTGGGCAGTGATCCGCGCCTTGCGCACGCTTGGTCAGGCAACGGTAGCGCAGCTCGCCGAGCAAGTGGGTGTCAAAAGCGTAACCATCCGCCATCACCTGAACAGCCTACACGCCGAGGGTCTGGTTGCCGTGGAGGAGCAGCGGCGGGCAGTGGGGCGTCCGGTGCATCTATACCGCCTCACAGAGGAAGCCGAACGCCTTTTTCCGCACGCTTACCACCTGCTGATCGATCGCCTTCTAGACCTCCTCAAACAAAAATTAGCGCCCTCAACGGTGCAGATGCTCCTGGAGGCGCTCGCTCACTCGCTCGCTGAAGAGGCGCGGCGTGAAGTCGCCCATCTTCCCCCCGAGGTGCGGCGTCCTCGCCTTGAAGCTTGGTTGCGCGAGCGCGGGTTGATCGTAAGCTGGGAGGAGACGGATGAAGGGGTGCAGCTGATCAAGTATCACTGCCCTTACTACGCTGTGGGGCGGCATCATCCGGAACTATGTCAGATCGATGAGGCACTCATTCGCGCCGTGCTGGAGGCCGATGTCCGCCAGTCAGCGTGCCTGCTGGCAGGTGATGGCTCTTGCACATTCGTGCTGGATAACGGGGAAAAGCCATGAGCGAAACTCTTGATCGGGAAACTCTTGAGCAGAAAAAAGAACAGGTCTACGAAGCACTGCGCCGCGTAGTAGACCCCGAGATCGGGCTGAACGTCGTGGAGTTGGGCCTGGTGCGTGAACTGGAAGTGAAGGCCGACAGTGCTCATTTGGTGATGATCCTCACCACGCCATTCTGCCCTTATGGGCCGCAACTTCTGGAGCAGACACGCCGCACGGTGGAGCATACCCTGGGTGTACCAACGACCATTGAACTCGGCGCGGAGATGTGGGACCCCAGCATGATGGAAGAAGGTGCAGGCGCTGACTGGGGCCTTTTCTAAGGCTTCCGCAACGTGCCCTTTGGCACCTGTTCCGTCCCCTGAAAGGGTATGCTTTTCCCCCGGGGGTGTGGCGGATACAATAACCTCCTGACAACCGTGCGCAGGAGGCTCCTCTGTGAGAGTCGAGATCCGCCCCGTTCAATCTCGCCGCGAGCGCCGCATTTTTCTCACCTTCCCTTGGCAGCACTATCGGCACGATCCGCTGTGGGTGCCCCCGCTCCTGCCGCAGCGTGCCCGCCGTCTTGACCCGGCCTATAACCCTGTGATCGCCGGCGGAGCGGTGCAGCCTTTCATCGCTTGGCGTGGCGGTCAGCCTGTGGGAACCATCGTGTTGGCAATCGATAAGACGCGCAACCGCCTCTGGGGGGAAGACAACGCCATCTTCGGCTACTTCGACTGCGTGGAGGATTACAGCGTTGCCGAGGCCCTCTTTGATACTGCCGTGGCATGGACTCGCCAACACGGCAAGTCGCGTCTGTGGGGACCTTGGATGCTGGACTATGAGGACAGCCACGGTTTTCTCATCAAAGGCTGGGATCGTCCGCCGGTGGTGATGTGTGGCCACAATCCACCCTATTATGCGGAATTTGCCGAACGCTACGGCTTCCGGAAAGCACGCCGCGACAGCCTCGCCTTCGCCTACGACGCACCTCCTGACCGTTCCCAGATCATGCCGCCCAAACTCCAGCGTGTGGTGGAAAAACTGCGCGAACGCAGCCGTGTGGTGGTGCGGCGAGCGGACTTCAGCCGCTGGGATGAGGAACTGGCGTTGGCGTTAGACGTGCTCAACCGAGGATTGGCTGTGCTGGGTGAGACGCGTGGCTTCTGGGACCTTGACCGCATGGCAGCGCACGCCCGCGACCTGCGCCCTGTGCTGGACCCGGACTTTGTGCTTATTGCCGAGGTAGATGGAAAGGCAGTTGGCTGGGTGATGGGGCTGCCTGACCTGAATCAAGCCATCAAAGCGGCCAATGGCCTGCGTTATCCTTGGAACGTAGCACAGTTCTGGCTGGCCCTACGCCGCAGGCCAGACGCTGTGAGCATGAAAAGCATCGCTGTGGACCCTCAGTATTGGAATCGTGGCATTGACGCCCTGCTGGTGTACCACTTCGCGGTAGCAGGGATAGAGAAAGGCTACCGCTGGGGCGATCTCTCGCTGACCGGCGAGGACAACCCGATGACGCCGCGCCTCGCCACGCGGCTGGGAGCGGTGGAGTACAAACGCTACCGCATTTATGCTCTGGATGTGGTGTAAAACTGGTTGCCCCTCAGGCGTTGCTGTGATACGCTTAAGCAGGTCTGTGAGCCTGACAGCCGGTGAGCGCGTAGTTCATGAGAAACCTTGCCAAAGGTGGCGGCGGAGATGGAAGAACCGCTCAGCGATGAGTGCAAGCACGTTCTCGTGATCGGTGCGGCCAATCTGGACATCAAGGGGCAGCCGGAAGGCGAGCTTGTGCGTGGCACTTCCGTGCCGGGGCGCATCCGCAGCGGTTTGGGCGGCGTGGCCCGCAACATTGCTGAGAACCTAGCCCGTCTGGAAGTGGAAACGGTGCTGCTGACCGCTGTGGGCGACGACGAAGCCGGGGAGCGCATCCTTGGACATGCCGCTGCAAGCGGCATCGATGTCAGCGAGGCCCTAGTTGTGCCGGGCCGACGCACCGGTGCCTACATAGTGCTGCTCTCTTCGAGCGGCGCACTGGAAGTCGCACTGGACGACATGTCCATCCTCTCCGCGCTTACACCGGAGTACTTTGAGGCCCGCCGCCATCTGTTCCGGCAAGCCTGTCTAGTAGCCGTGGACGCCAACCTGACCCCTGAAGCGCTGGCGAAAGTCGTGGAGTTATGTGACGAATACGATGTTGCCCTCTGCGCTGACCCTACCTCCGTAACGTTGGCCGCTCGCTTGATCCCCCATCTGCCGCGCTTGTACTTCATCACTCCCAATGTGCAGGAAGCCAGCGTGCTGTGTGGCTACGAGATCGACCCCACCGACCGCGATGCGGTACAAGCCGCTGCGGCGTATCTGGTAGCGCAGGGCGTGGATATGTGCGTCATCTCGCTGGGCGAGCGTGGTGTGGTCTATGCCGATAGTGACACCACCGGCCACGTTCCCGCCATCCAAACGCAGGTGGTGGACCCCACCGGCGCAGGCGATGCCATGTCGGCGGCCATCATCTTCGGCTTGCTGGAAGACCTACCCCTCGATGAATGCGTGCGGTTGGGTGTCACAGCAGCCTCGCTGACGCTGCGCTCGCGCGAGACGGTGCGCTCGGACCTGACAGTTGATCTGCTGTATGACGAGCTGATCGTTTGATCCTTCCGCCCTTCGCCGTCGAGAGGCTTCTATGCCGTTTCCAAGCCACTTCACCGTCGCTCCTGAGGTCGCCGAGGCGCTCAACGCAGGCCGCCCTGTTGTGGCGCTGGAATCCACCGTAATTGCGCATGGGCTGCCGCGCCCCACCAATCTGGAGGTCGCCCGCCGCTGCGAGGCTGCCATCCGCGAGGAAGGCGCCATTCCGGCGACGGTGGGCATTATCAGTGGCAAGGTCGTCGTCGGGCTGAACGACGATCAAATCCGCACGCTGGCGCTGGCTGAGGGAGTGCGCAAGGTCTCACGGCGGGATTTCGGTATTGCCATCGCTCGGCGCGAGCATGGTGCAACAACCGTCGCCGGTACGATGGTCGCTGCGCATCTGGCCGGCATCCGCGTCTTTGCGACAGGCGGCATCGGCGGGGTGCATCGCGGCAACGCTGACGACGTCTCTGCTGACCTGCCCGAGCTGGCGGGCACACCAGTGGCAGTGGTTTGCGCTGGGGCCAAGGCCATCCTTGACCTGCCGCGCACGCTGGAATATCTGGAGACGGCAGGCGTGCCCGTACTGGGCTATCAGACAGATACCTTCCCCGCCTTCTACGCCACAAGCAGCGGCCTGCCGGTGGATGCGCGGGTGGAGACGCCGCAGGAAGCAGCGGCAATCATCAGCGCACGCTGGGCGTTGGGACTGGAAGGCGGTGTGTTGATCGCCATCCCACCTCCTGCTGATCTCGCCTTGCCCCCCGACGAGATGGAGGCCGCTATTGCCGAAGCCCTGCGTGCCGCCGAGGAAACAGGCGTAACGGGCAAGGCGCTCACGCCGTTCCTGCTGGCACGTGTGGGCGAGATCACCGCTGGGCGCAGCCTGGCGGTGAACATCGCCCTGTTGGAGCAAAACGCCCGCGTGGCGGCGCAGATCGCCGAAGCCCTGACGCCGCTGCTCAAGGACATGTAGAGGCCTGTTCAACCCACTTGAGGAGGCCGCCAATGGATATATCCTTCCGTGATCGGACGGACGAGCAGATCATCACCGACTTTGAGCGTTACGTCTCATCGGGTAAGGTGGCTCTCTACCGCCAAATGGGGCTAGCAGTGGTGCCCGGCAAACGCGAAGGCGTGCGCATCTGGCCGCGCAGCGGCGGCCCTCCGCTGATTAACTGCCGCTCTAGCGGCGGGGTGTTTAACCTCGGCCACTGCCCTGCGCCCATCATTGAGGCCGTCAAGCAGGCGCTGGATACGCTGGACATCAACGATCATATCCTGATGAGCGAGTATCGGGCGGCGCTGGCCCGCCGCCTTGCCGAACTGCTGCCGGGCGATATTCAGTACACCACGTTTGGCGTCAGCGGCGGCGAGGCCATTGACTTTGCCCTCAAGGTGGCGCGTGGGTTCACCGGGCGCGAGGGGGTGATCTCGGTGCAGGGTGGCTATCACGGGCACACCGGCCTAGCGCTGGCCGCCGGCGATCCGACTTTCCGCGATCCTTTCCGCTGGCATCCATCCGGCTTTGTGCAGGTCCCCTTTGGCGATGTGGATGCGCTGCAGGCTGCACTGAGTGATGATGTTGCTGCCGTGATCGTAGAGACCATCCCGGCCACGGCGGGCATCCTCATCCCGCCCGATGGCTACTACGCCGCCATGCGCGATCTATGCGACCGGTACGGTGCGCTGATGATCGTGGATGAAGTTCAGGCTGGCCTAGGGCGCACGGGAAGGCTATGGGCCATTGAGGAGTGGGGCGTGGTGCCGGATATGATCGTGCTGGGCAAGGGATTGAGTGGCGCGGTCTATCCCATCACCGCCACCTGCTACAAGCCCGCTGTGGATGCTTGGCTGGCACGCACCAACCCCTTTATCCACATCTCCACCTTCGGCGGGGCCGACCCCGGCTGTGTGGCCGCCCTCAAGATGCTGGAGATCATCACCGCCCCCGGCTTCTTGGAGCACGTGCAGGCAATGGGCGCTCGCCTGATGGGCGGCTTGCGCGACCTGCAAGCGCAGTATCCTGCCCTCATCGCCGAGGTGCGTGGGCGTGGCCTGATGATCGGTGTGGAGATGAGCAATGCCCAGTTTGGCCCTCTTCTCACGGTGCTGCTGGCCCGCAACGGCGTGCTGGCGCTCTACGCCAACAACCGCCCCTCTACCATGATCGTGATGCCACCCCTCATCATCAGCGCGGAGGAGGTAGATGAAGTGCTAGCGGCCTTTGCTGCCAGCCTCGCTGCGCTGGCCGGAATGCGCATGGGCTGAAGGAGGACAAACAGCCATGAGCATCCCCCAGACAATGCAAGTTGAGAATCCCCCGGGCTTTGAGGTGGATGGCGATCTGCTGCGTGCCTTCGAGCGTGGCCTTGATCCTGCTCATCCGGAGCGCAGCCCTATCTCGGCGCAGGTGCTGGGCTATGGGGAGATCAGCACCGTCTTCGCCATTGACGCCGAAGGGCTGCATGGGCTGGCCTTCAAGCGTCTGCCGATCTTTGAGACGGCGGCGGAGATGAGCGCCTATCAGGTCATCTACAAGGAGTACAACCGCCTACTGGCCGATGAAGTGGGGATCCGCGTTGCGCCGCATGGCTATGCTGCTTTCTTCTCTGAAACGGGCCGACCGGTGTTCTACATCATTCAACACCGGCTGCCCGCCGAGTCGGTAGGGCATAAGGCCATGCAACTGCTCCCACCGCAGGAAGTGCCGCGCCTGTTTGTGCAGGCACTGCGCGAACTGCATAAGGTATGGCTCTACAACCGCCGCCAGAGCCGCGTCCAGATCGCCATCGACGGGCAAATCTCCAACTGGTCCATCGTGGGCTTTGACGCCGACCATCCCGCTCTGGGAGATGAGATCGCCCTGCTTTACATGGATACGAGCACCCCACTCTTCCGCGTGGAAGGCGTGGAGCAGCTCAATCCGGAGTTGTTCCTGCGCAGCGCACCTTCCTTCCTACGCTGGATACTGCGCCTGCTGTTCCTTGAGGATGTGATTAACCGCTACTACGATCCTCGCTTGGTGGCCATAGACCTCATTGCCAACTGCTACAAGGAACAACGTCTCGATCTGATTCCCGATCTGGTGAAAGCGGCAAACGAGTTCTTCGCCACAGAGGGGGCCGATTTGGATGTGCAGCCGCTAACGGAGAAGGAAATCGCCGATTACTACCGCGAGGATCGGCTCATCTGGTCGCTTTACCTGTCCATGCGGCGGCTGGACCGCTTCCTGCAGCGGCGCATCCTGCGCCGCGAGTATCCCTATATCCTGCCGGGGCCGATCAAGCGGTAGGGATACGGGTATGCGTCCGCTCTTACCCCTCAAGCAAAGGACGGCGCATGATGTAAAACCCTAAATCGGCCAGATGCTTTGTTGTTCGGTAGCCCATCCTCTCGTACAAGGCCCGCGCCTTGACGTTAGATTCATGGACGCCTAACTCAATTGCCTCCATCACGCCGGTATACTGTTGTGCCAGCATAGTGAGCACTTCCGCTCCTATGCCCTGGCCTTGATAGGCCTTGTCAACAACCAACCCATGCAGATGGAGAATGCTGCTGCGTTCCTCTATCCAGTAGAACCCAACTCGTTCCTCATCGCGATAGATGCCGAAAACTTGACCGGTGGTCTTGGCCAGTTGTGCAAATTGAGGCCAGGTTATGTCCATGAGTTCCATCGTGCGGTCAAGGTAGTCGGCGGCCTCTAGGCGCATGAGGTGCAGGAATTCGTCTATCTGCTCGGCGGTAGCAGGCTGATAGGTGAGCATACGTATCATCTCTTGCAGGGCATGCAGATTCACACTACCCTCTCCCCGCGACCTATGGTCACGGGGAGAGGGTAGGCAACAAGGCAGCCGTTGTCGCTAACTGCCCACAACAATGTTGACCAGCTTCCCGGGCACGTAAATCACCTTGCGCGGAGTCCTGCCGCTCAGGAAGTTCTGCACCGCCCGCGAAGCCAGCGCCATAGAGCGGGCCGACTCCTCATCTATATCGGCGGGTACGCTGATGCGGTCACGCACCTTGCCGTTTACCTGCACCACCAGCGTGATGATCTCCTCGGCAGCGACCTGTGGGTCGGCTTCCGGCCAGCGCTGTTCGTGGATGCTGTACGGCCCGCCGATGTGCGCCCACAGCTCCTCGGCAATGTGTGGCGTGAAGGGGGCCATCAACAGCAGCAGCGTCCGCACGGCCTCATCCCACGCTGCGGTATGTGCCACCGGTGTGTTGCGATAGGCCTGCATGTGGTTCTTCAGCTCCATCAGCGCGGCGATGGCCGTGTTGAAGCCGAATTGCTCGATGTCTTCCGTCACCCGCTGGATGGTCTGATGCACCTTGCGACGCAGCGCCCGCACCACGTGCTCATCTGCCTCGGTACCGTCGTTTGGCGGCAGCGGCTCGGTGATCAACGCCCACACATCGTTCAAGAAGCGCACCACGCCGGTAATGCTCTTGCTGTCCCAGGGGCCACCCTGATCCCACTTGAAGGCGAACATTAAGTAGGCACGCACGGTATCGGCCCCATACTGAGCGACCAGATCGTCGGGGTCCACCACATTACCGCGCGACTTGCTCATCTTTTCGCGGTCCTCGCCCAAGATGATGCCCTGGTTGTAGAGGCGTGTCATCGGCTCATCAAACATGCCCGCCTGTGCTTCGGGGTTCATGGGCTTGACGGGCGCGAAGATACCGCAGTCGCGCATGGCCTTGGTGAAGAAGCGCGTGTACAGCAGGTGCATGGTGGCGTGCTCAATGCCGCCGGTGTATTGGTCAACGGGCAGCCAGTAGCTCGCCTCTTGCGGATCGAAGGGGTAGGTGTCACATTTGGGACTCAGGTAACGGTACTGATACCACGATGAGCACATGAAAGTGTCCATCGTGTCCGTCTCGCGCTCGGCCTCGCCGCCGCACTGTGGACAGGTGGTGTAGCGAAAGCCCGCGTGGAATTTGAGCGGCGACTCGCCAGTGGGCAGGAAGTCCACATCATCCGGCAACAGCACCGGCAGGTCCTCTTCGGGCACCGGCACGATGCCGCACGTGGGGCAGTAGACGATAGGGATCGGCGCACCCCAGTAGCGTTGACGGCTGATCAGCCAGTCGCGCAGGCGGTAGTTGACCATTCTCTGGCCGATGCCTTGTTCCTCTAGCCAGTCAATCACGCGGCTGATGCCGGGGTCTTGGTGCCCTTTCTCCGCGCCGATCAACGTCCCGCTCAGCGGATCGGAGTTGACCATCACACCCGAACCGGCATAGGCCACGCCGATCTCACGCAGCAGCCAGTCGATGTCGATGCTGGGGAGCAATCCCTTGCCGTCCTCGCTGCCCGCCTTGCCCCGATATTCGCCATCAGGGGCGAAGTAGACGATGGCCCCTGCCTTCTGCGCCGCCTTAAAGACCTCGTTCGCGTCCAGCCCTTCCGCAGCCAGATAGTCCAGCAGCCCTGCCGGGTCCGGCTGGATCACGCCGGGGATGGGCAGCCCAAAACGGCGGGCGAAGGCGAAGTCGCGCCCATCATGGGCAGGCACGGCCATAATGGCACCGGAGCCGTAGGTCATCAACACGTAATCGGCCACCCAAATAGGGATGCGCGCTCCGTTCACAGGGTTGATGGCGTATGCACCGGTGAAGACACCCGTCTTTTCTCGATCGGCAGCCTCACGATCGATATCGCTGACTCGCGCGGCCTGCATTACATAGGCTTCCACCTCAGGGCGCTGCTCCTCGGTGGTGATCTCCGGCACCAGCGGATGTTCGGGAGCCATCACCATAAAAGTTGCGCCCCACAACGTATCGGGCCGCGTGGTGAAGACGGGCAGCTCATCGCCGCGCTCGGTGCGGAAGATCACCTGCGCGCCCTCGCTGCGCCCGATCCAGTTGCGCTGCATGGTGACCACGCGCTCAGGCCATTCGATCTTGCTGAAGTCCAGTAGCTCTTCAGCATAGTTAGTGATCTTGAAGAACCACTGCTCCAGATTCTTCTTGATCACCGGTGTTTTGCAGCGCTCGCAGACACGCTCTTCGGTAACGACCTGCTCACGGGCCAGCGTGGTGTTGCACCTGGGGCAGAAGTCCACCGGCGCCAACTTCCTGTAAGCCAGCCCATGCTTGTAGAATTGTAGGAAGAACCACTGCGTCCAGCGGTAGTACTCCGGATCGCTGGAGATCGCCTCGCGCTCCCAGTCGAACATCGCTCCCATGCTTTTGAGCTGGCAGCGCATGTTCTCAATGTTGGAGTAGGTCCACGTTTTAGGATGGATGCCACGCTGGATGGCAGCGTTCTCGGCAGGCAGGCCGAAGGCGTCAAAGCCCATGGGGAAGAGCACGTTGTACCCGCGCATGCGCATATAGCGCGCCCGCGCATCGGACGGCGCCATAGCGTACCAGTGCCCGATGTGCAGGTCCCCCGACGGGTAAGGCAGCATGGTCAGCGCATAGTGCTTAGGTTTGCTGGGGTCCACGCGGGCACGGTACAGGCCATCCGCTTCCCACTTTTGTTGCCAGCGTTTTTCGATTTCCTGAGGATTGTACGTTTTCGTCATGTTGTCTCCCGCTTTCTCCCGCAAGTATGTGGACGATCGAGTTTATCGGTAGGACGGACAGAGGAGGTGCGCGAGAAGGCAGTGGGTTCTCCATTCTGAAACGGCCACGTTATCCATTGCAAACCTCCGCCTACGGATAGCGAAACGCCCCCGGCCTTATCCGGCCAGGGGCGAAGCGATCTCCGCGGTACCACCCTGATTGACAAGGACACCCCATCAAGGCGTCCTTGCCCGCTCATTGGCGCGTAACGTGCGCAAGACGTCGGCCACTACTACACTTTTCGCAGCCGAGGCTCCCGGACGAGGTGGGCCACTTGTGCTCGTTGGGGCACGATGCTCCCCCTGTTAGGGAACGCCTTTGCCGGGCTTACACCCTCCCCGGCTCGCTGCAACGATGGCTTATCACTTCCGTTCGTCGCCGGTTTGAGTATGCGATTGTTCCTAAAGGCGTGCCATAGGTGCGTTGCTTACCGAAAATTGTAGCGATCTTATCTGGAAGCGTCAATATGCCCCTCGCCCCTCACTTTCGCCTCGCTCGAGTCTGCCCACTCCCCTTGGAGAAAGGGGAAGAGAGCAGAGCAGCCAAAGGGGCGACCCTCCCGACGACCCAACACACTGTTTGACAATCCCCCCTGTGGATGGCATAATCGCGGCTACACAAATAAACCAACACGCAGGTAACGGCTGTGAAGGAGACGAGCCTGCGGCGTGAGGCGTCGCCAGGGAGATCGGGTCTCGACTGCAAGCCCGATTCGACTGCTGGCTGCAGGCGTTCCCTCCGGAGCCGAAGGGTGAACGGCGAGGCCTTCGGGCCGGCCCACTAGCCCTCTCCGGGTAGCCCACCGTTATATGGGCGGCCAATCGCGGGCGGGGATTCCGCTGCGCCGTTGGCGACAGAGTGGGTCGGTGCGGGAAGCATCGGCCAAGCAGGGTGGTACCGCGCGAGCACTTGCTCCCGTCCCTGATTGAGGGGATGGGAGTTTTTCGTAATAGGGGAGCGCCGCAGTGACACGATCGTCGCTGCTTGTTAGGGAGGGTCTATGCTAGAGAGGTTGAGAGCAATCCGTGAGCAGACACTGCAGCAGATTGATGCTGCTCAGACGTTGGAATCCCTGCGCCAGGTTTACAGCGCCGTGCTGGGGCGCAAGGGCGAGATCACGCTCATCAAGCGCAGTATCGGGCAACTCCCACCACAGGAGCGCCCCGCCGTCGGGCAACTTGCCAACGAGATCAGCGCTGAACTAGAGGCCGCTTTTGCTGCCCGCGAGGCCTTGCTGAAGGAGCGCGAAGTGGCACGCAGCATGGCCGAAGGTGCGCTGGATGTGACTCTGCCGGGGCGTCACGCACCCATCGGGAGGCTGCATCCCTCCACCCGCACCCTGCGCCAGATTTTCGACATCTGGCGCGAGATGGGCTTTCAGGTTTACCGCAGCCGCGATGTGGAAGAAGACGACTTGAACTTCACGCTGCTCAACATCCCGCCTCACCACCCCGCCCGCGATATGTGGGATACGCTTTACACGACCACGCCGGGTGTGCTGCTGCGCACGCACACTTCGCCCGGCCAGATCCGCGCCATGCGCGAGTATGCTCCCCAGCCCATCCGCATCATCTTGCCGGGCATGGTCTATCGCTATGAGCAGGTAGATGCCACCCACGAGATGCAGTTCCATCAGGTGGAGGGGTTAGTAGTAGGCCGCAACGTGCGCATGACCGACCTCAAGGGCACGATGATCGCCTTTGCGCAGCGCATGTACGGCGCTGACCGCCGCGTGCGTTTCCGCTGCTCTCATTTCCCTTTCACCGAGCCGAGCGTGGAGGTGGATATTGAGTGGGGCGATGGCTGGCTGGAGATCGGCGGGGCGGGTATGGTACATCCGGTGGTGCTCAAGAACGGCGGCTACGACCCGCGCGTCTTTTCCGGCTTTGCCTTCGGCATTGGCCCGGAGCGCATGACCATGCTCAAGTATGGCATCGAAGACATCCGCGCCTTTTGGGCCAACGATCTGCGCTTCTTGGAGCAGTTTTAGGCTATCTCACCAAACAGCGTAATAGGAGAGGCAGACCATGCGCGTACCGCTCTCATGGCTGAAAGAGTATGTGGATGT